>DATATI010000091.1 GCA_036268875.1 Polyangia bacterium
AGCCGGATCCAGGACGTGGACGTGGCGCAGGAGACCTCGAACCTCAGCCGCGCCCAGATCCTGATGCAGGCCGGTGTCTCGGTTCTGGCCCAGGCCAACCAGATCCCGCAGGTCGCCCTCAAGCTCCTCGGGTAATCCGCGGTAGGGCAGGCGGCCCTCAAGGTGGTGAGCCTGAGGGCCGATAACAGACTCAAGGTCTATCCGGTGCCGCCCCGTGGTGATGAGCCGCGGGGTGCCACCTCATCAAGAAGCAGAAGGCGCAGGCAGCAATCATGGCGGACTCACCATCATTCACAGCCAGTGGTTTGGCGTCGGGGCTGGACACCAACAGCATCATCGACGGGCTGACCTCGATCGCCTCTCAGCCGCTGACCGATCTGCGCACCCAGCAGACCGGATACAAGACCCAGGTCTCGTTGATCGGATCGCTGGTCTCGCAGATCGGCGATTTCTACGCCGCAGCCCAGGCGCTGGGAAACAATGGCGCGCTGGGCGTCACCACCACCAGCAGCAACATCGATTTCACCGCCACGCCGGCCGCCAACGCCGCGCCCGGCTCGCACATCATTTCGGTACAGAATCTGGCCACGGCCGCGCAACAGCGCAGCACCGCTTTCACTGACGCCAGCGCCCCGGTCCGGGGCGGCACGCTGGAGGTGAAGGTCCAGGGCCAAAGCTACGGCACCATCACCATCCAAGACGGCGAGACCCTGCAGGACGTGGCCAACGACCTACGCACGCTGGGCGCGCCGATCAACGTCTCTGTCCTCAGCACTGGCACTGGATCGACGTATCTGTCGGTCACCAACAAGGACACCGGCTACACCACCGCCGACGGCGCCAGCGCTTTGCAGTTGAACGAGGTCAGCGATCCGTCGGCCACACAGGGGCACACGTTGGGCTTCACCAGCTCGCACGCCGCCACCAACGCCGAGTTCACCGTCGACAGTCTGGGATTTGTTCGCCAGTCGAACACCGTCACCGACGTCATCGACGGCACGACGTTGGCGCTGCGAGGCAAGTCGAACATCGACGAGCAGATGACGATGGACGTCGACACCTCGGCGACCGCCAGCAACCTGCAGAAATTCGTCGACGCCTACAACTCGATCATCACGACCGTCGCGAAAGATCAGACCATTCCGGACGGTGGCACCCGCGACGCCACCCTGGCCGGCGATTCCACCGCGCGCGATCTGGTCTCCAGCCTGCAAAGCATCATCACCAACACCGTCAGCGGCCTGGGCGGCGTGCGGAACATGGCCGATCTGGGCCTCAAGACCAACTTCCAGGACGGGACCCTGTCGATCGACACCACCAAGCTCGCCACGGCGATCTCCATCGACCCGACGGCGATCAACAAGATCTTCAGCGATCCCCTGACCGGCATCAGCGCCCAAGCCTTCAACCTGTCCGAGAAATTCACCAGCGTCGTCGACGGCGTCTTCACCACCCGCACCAATGGCTTGAACGATCAGATCAAGCAAATGGACACGGATGCCGAATCTCTGCAGACACGGATCGATGCCTACAAGGCGAATCTGCAGGTTCAGTTCGCCGCGATGGAACAGCTGGTAAGCGGGTTCAAAGCCACCGGAAACTTCCTCACCCAGCAAGACGCCCAACCCAAATCGTAGCGGATCGGAGAAGAGATGCTCGCAGTCAAACGGTACGCCAATACCCGCAACGAGACCGCTTCGAAAGAACGCCTGATGGTTCTCCTGTTCGAGACCGCGCTGAAACACATGCGCGTGGCCGCCGTGGCGATGGAGGGTGGCCGCGTGCTGGATGGAATGGAGCCGCTGGCCAAGGCCTGCGACATCATCGCCGAGCTGACCGCCACGCTGGATCACGCGAAGGCTCCCCAGCTGTGCGCGCGTCTGACCGATCTTTACTTGTTCTGTGGTGATCGTTTGATCGCCGCCGCCGCCACTCGCAGCGGCAAGCCCATTCGCGAGGCCGAGCGCGTCTTCGCCCCCATCGCCGACGCTTTCACCAGCGCGGTGGCGATGACCCAAGGCGCGTCGCCGAAATGACCGCCGCGGCGACCACCGAAGCGGCGGACGAGATCGAAGCCGCGCTGGCCGCCATCGCCGAGGAGCTACAGGTCGGCGACGTGGTGAAGGCCGCCGAATCGGTGCAGGCCCTGGTGGCGTCCTGTCAGGCCGCTGGTGGCCAGCGGTTGAAGTCCGAACAGATCGTCCGTCTGCGGAGCCTTCTCGAGCGCTGCACCGACCTGGCCAATGCGGCGGATGTGAAATTGAACACGGCTTTGCGAAAGTTTGGTATTGGTGGCAGAGCCCGCCGCGCTTACGGAGTCCGTTAACGGAAAGACGACTCGTATGCCCAAGTCCGTCTCGCTCTGCATGATCGTCAAGAACGAGGCGGAACTTCTGCCCCGGTTCCTTTCGGCGGCGCAGGGTCTGTGGGACCAGCTGTGCGTGGTCGACACCGGCTCCACCGACGGCACGCTGGACATCTTGCAAGCGGCCGGCGCCCAGGTGATTCATCGCCCATGGCACGACGACTTTTCCGCCGCGCGCAACGCCGGCCTGGAGATCGCCACCGGCGATTGGATCTTGTTCCTGGATGCCGACGAGATGGCCACTCCCGCGGTGAAGCCCGCGCTGCGCGCGTTGATCGAAGACGACAGTATTGGCGCCGCCACCCTGGTGATGCGCAATCTCTTGCCGCACGGCCACCGACGAGAGTCGCCACTTTTGCGGCTGTTTCGCAATCACCAGAACATTCGTTTCAGCTATCCCATTCACGAGGATATCGCCGGCGCAGTGTCGCGCTTCCTGGAAGACAGCGGCCGCAAGCTGGGGCGAATCAATGCCATCGTCGATCACCTGGGCTACGTGCGCGAGCGCGCCGCCAACCGCCAAAAAAAAGAGCGCGACACAGCGCTGCTGATGCGCTGTCTGGAGCGACATCCAGCGGATTTTTACAGCTGGTTCAAACTGCTCGAGCTGGCCCGGTTCTGGCGCGATCGCCCGCTGTGGGCCGAGGCGGCGGCGGCCACGCAGAAGGCCCTGGACCAAGCCGGGCCGCTGGCATTGTTCGATCGTCATTATGGCGGTGAGCTCGTCGCCCTGTGCGCCGATGGTCTGCACCCCGGCGATGCGCCGCGCGCGCTCGGCTTCATCGGCGCCTGGATTGATCTGGTGGCGCCGTCGGCAGCGCTGTTCCTCCGTCGGGGCGAGTTGCGCGAGCTGATGGACGAGACGGTCGGGGCGGCCTCCGATTTCGGCCGCTGCCGCGCGCTGGCCGACGTCACCCCCGACATCCAGATGGCCACCGTGCGCCCGCTGATGGGCCTGGCCCGGCTGGCCATCGCCAACGCCGATTTGCCCGAGGCCTGGCGACGCGTCGACGAGGCGCTTTCCTATAACCCGCGCGATCCTGAATCGCTGCTGCTGAGCATGCTCATCATTCGATCGCGGCGGGGCGTGGCCGGTGCGCGCGACTTTGCCGCCGGCTTGCGCGCCAAGTACGGCGATTCGTCCGAGCTGCACGAAGCGCTGGGCGAGGCGGCGCTGCTGGCTTGCGACGCCGGCACCGCCGTCGGTGAATTGCGCCTGGCCGCCGGCGAGCCGCCCCGCGGCCGAACCGCGCTGCGCCTGGCCCAGGCCCTGCTGGCCGCCGGCCAGATCGACGACGCCGCCCAGCTTTCGGCGCTGCTGATCCCGTCGCTGCCGGAGGCGGGAATCGGCGTGCTGGTCAGCGATCTGTGCCGCGGCAAGGACAGCGATCTGGAACTGGACATCGATCGGGCGCTGGCCGATCAGACCCTGCGCTCCTGGATCGATACCTTGCGCCTGGGCCAGCGCGACGTGCTGGCCCAGTTCGCTTCCCACGCGCCCGCCATCGCGCCGGTGTTCCCCTGGCTGCCGGGCTATCTTGCCGATCCGGCCGCGCCGGCGACGCCCAGCAAGCCGCCGGGCCCGACCAAGTTGTTCTCGCCCAGCGCGGCTTGAAGACAGCGCCTGACACCGTGGCCTAGTCTAGGAACGCACGCGTTCCAGTGCCTTCACTTTTTCCAGTCGGCGGACGTGGCGCTCTTCGTGCGTGAACGCCGCGGTCAGGTAGGCGCGCACCAGTTCGGCCGCCAGCGCCGTGCCCACCACGCGCGAGCCGATCACCAGCACGTTCATGTCGTCGTGCTCGACGCCCTGGTGCGCCGAGTATGTGTCATGGCAAACAGCGGCGCGGATCCCGACCAGCTTGTTGGCCGCCACCGACGCGCCGACGCCGCTGCCGCAGATCAGCACCCCGCGGTCGGCGCGGCCATCCAGGACGGCGCGGCCGACCGCTTCGGCGAAGTCCGGATAGTCCACCGGCGCCGTCGAGGTGGTGCCCACGTCCAGCACCTCGTGGCCGGCGGCGCTGATGGTCTTGGCCAACTCTTGTTTGAGGGTGAAGCCGGCGTGGTCAGAACCGATGACAATCTTCATGGGGAACCTTGTCTCTCCTGGCCCGGCGGGGCCGCGCCGTTAATAAGCCGCCAGCGATGCGAGGCTGTCAATCACGCCGTGATGATACCTTGCCGTCGTGGACGACAAGCGCGTGTTGATCCTGGGCGCCACTTCCGCCATCGCCGCCGACCTGGCGCGTCTTTACGCTGCGCGCGGCGCGCGGCTTTACCTGATCGGTCGCTCGCCCGAGAAGATGCGGACACTGACCGAAAGCCTGGGCGTCGCGCTGGTCGGCGCCCGCACGGCCGACTTTGACGACACCGCCGCCGCGGCCGGCATCGTCGACGCGGCGGTGGCGGCGCTGGGCGGCGTCGACGTGGCGGTCATCGCGCACGGCTTGCTGGGCGATCAACTGGCCACCGAGAAGACCTACGCCGTCGCCGAGGCGGTCATACGCACGAATTTTCTGTCCGTGGTGGCGCTGCTGATCCCGCTCTGCAATCACCTGGAGACCGCCGGTCGCGGCGGCCACATCGCGGTGCTGTCCACCGTGGCCGCCGAACGCGGCCGCCCCCGCAATTTCACCTACGGCTCTGCCAAGAGCGCGCTCAACACGTACCTGCAAGGCCTGCGCACGCGCCTTTACCGTGCCGGCGTCGAGATCCACACCATCAAGCTCGGCCCGGTGGACACGCCGATGACGACCAGCCACCGGAAGCACCTGCTGTTCGCGAAATCCGGCGCGGTCGCCACGTCGATCATCAGCGCCATCGATCGCGGGCGGGCCGAGCCCTACGTGCCGTGGTTCTGGCGCTGGATCATGCTGTTCGTCCGCAACCTGCCCGAGTGGGCGCTGCAGAAGCTTTCGTTCCTATCGGGCCGTTAAAGCGCCCCCGTCTCGCTCCTAGAATCTCATCCCGCGCTTGGCGCGGAACATGAACCATTTCCAGGTGAGGTAACCGGCGCCGGCGACGCCGCCGACGATGAAGACAGTGGGGCCACCGACGGCGACCAGGACACCGGTGCCGCCCCAGGCAGCGGCGGCATAGATGCCTTTCTTCTTTGCCTCCGCCTTGTCGCGCGAAACCAGGCTGTCCATGCGTCTCCTCCCAACGAAAAGGGGTAGCATGAGTCCCGCGAATGAGCCACCACAACGACATCGGCATCCGCCGCGCGAAGATCGTCTGCACGCTGGGTCCGGCCTCCGATACGCCCGAGATGATTCACACGTTGATCGATGCCGGCATGGATGTCGCGCGTCTGAATTTTTCGCACGGCACGCACGAAGACCACGCCCGCCGCCTGACCCTGGTTCGCCAGGCCAGCGAAGCGCTGGGCAAGCCGGTAGCGGTGCTGCAGGATCTTTGCGGCCCGAAGATCCGCAGCGGCCGCGGGGCGCCCGCGGCGTTGCCCGACGGCAGCGAGGTCTTCCTGGTCGAAGGCAAGACCGGCGACGCGCGCACCATCGCCATTGAATACCCGGGCCTGGCCAACGACCTGCACCCGGGCGACGTGGTCCGCCTGGACGACGGGCGGATCGTTCTGCGCGTCAGCGCCGTCCACGACGGCAAGCTGACGGCGATCGTCGAACAGGGCGAGACGCCGCGCGATCGGATGGGGGTGAACCTGCCGTCGCGGCGCGTGCGCATGGCGGCGCTGACCGAACAGGACAAGGCCGATCTGCTCTTTGGTTTGCAGGTGGGCGTCGACTATGTGGCGCTGTCGTTCGTCAAGCGCGCCGAAGACCTGCAAGAGCTGCGCGCCATCTGCGAACGGGCTGGCCGGCCGACGCCCATCGTGGCCAAGATCGAGACCCCCGAAGCGGTGGAGAACCTGCACGACATCGTCGTCGCCGCCGACGCGGTGATGGTGGCGCGCGGCGATCTGGGCGTCGAGCTTTCTCCGGAGCGCGTGCCGGTGATCCAAAAAGAGATCATCGGCCAGTGCCGCCTGCAGCAAAAACCGGTCATCGTCGCCACCGAGATGCTGCAGTCGATGATCGAGTCGACGCGTCCGACGCGCGCCGAGGCCAGCGACGTGGCGGCGGCGGTGTTCGACGGCGCGGACGCGGTGATGTTGTCGGCGGAGACCGCCTCGGGCAAGCACCCGCTGGCCGCCTGCGCGATGATGTCGCGGATCATTCTTGAAGCCGAGCACAGCCGTTTCTATGCACCGGTTCCCTCCGAGCCCGGCCGCACCATGCAGGAGGCGATCGCCCATGCCGCCTGCGAGGTGGCGCTCGAGCTGGGCGCGCGCGTGCTGGTCGCCTTCACCACCACCGGCGGCACGCCGCGCCTGATCTCCAAGGCGCGCCCGCGCATGCCGATCATCGCCTTCTCGTCGAACGCAGAGAGCCAGCGGCGGCTGGCCCTTTACTGGGGCGTGGTCTCGCAGCCACTGGAAGAGATCAGCCGCACCGAAGATCTGGTGGATCGGGTCAGCGTCATCCTGCGAGAACAAGAAATCGTCGCTCCCGGCGAGTGCTTCATCATGGCCTTCGGGGCGCCGGTCGCGCGGCGCAACCCCACCAACTCGATCCGCGTCGTTCGTCTGTGACCAACCGGCCCCGTGGGAAAGTCGGATCTTAGCGAAAGTTGCTGACGCTATAACCCGCGATTGGTTGACCGCCCGCGCGCTCGGAAATAGTCGCGGTCTACAGCAATACAGCCTCTCGACATCCAGAATCTGTGTCTTAAACTACGGCGCCGTGAGGATGACTTTTCGCTTGGTGAATCGTCGCACTATATTCGTATTATTAACCAGCGCCATCCTGGGCGGCGGCTGCCAGAAGAACGAAGGCACCGATCAGACCGTGGGCGCCACGGGCGGGACCACCCCGATCAGCATCGGCGGTTCCGGAGGCGACGCCGCAGGTGGCGGCGATGCCGACGGTGACGTCGTCGATGCGCCGGCCGATGCTGTCGTCACGCCTGACAGCGGCGGCGCGATCGCCACTGGCGGCGTCGTAGGCAGTGGCGGCGCGATGGGAAGCGGCGGGATGGCGATGGGGACCGGCGGCGCAATTGGAACCGGCGGTGCGCCGGGAACCGGTGGCGCCGTGGTTCTACCGCCGGGTCCTGGTTTGGCGCAGGCGATTGCGGTGACCGATCAATGGATTCCTTCCGGCTGGTACGGAGATGCCGCTTCGATGGCCGTCTTCATGAACCCCGCGCTGTCGCCGATCGCTGTGATTCGCCCGGCCACCGACGGGCCGTGCGCCCAGCGTAGGCAGGGCGCCGTCGGCCAGTGCATCAAGTTCACGTTCAAGCCGCTCGCGGCCGAGATACCCTCCAGCGTCGCCGACGGGATCTTCCTGCTGGGCTTTGACAGCATGAACAAGCCCGACTGGACCCAGGGCATTCGCGTGCCCCAGGGCGCCAACGGTATCAGCGCGCTGGTGGCCGGCGCCGTCGGCGGTGAAACCGTCGACTTCACCTTTGGCCATCCGGGCAACGATTCGTTCGCGACCAAGCTGTCACCGCTGCTCTTGCGTGACTGGCAACCGATCAACATCTCGCTGGTGGGCGCGACGTACGATCGAATCGTGTCGCCGTTTGGTTGGGCGTCGACCAGCCGAACGCCCATCACGTTCTACATCGACAACGTTCAGATCAAATAGGCCGGTGCCGGTAGGCGTAGACCAGACAGAGCAGCGACGCCACGGTGATGGCGCGCAGCACCCGCACCCGCCGCACGCGCCGGCGGAGCACGGCGTAATATGCGCTGGCCTCGCCGGTGGCCAGCTTGGACAGGACGACTTCTTGCTGGCGGACGGTCAGGCGGTCCGCGGCTTCGGTACCCACCGCCCAGATCAGCAGCACGGTCACCAGCGTCCCGATCACCGACCGCCTCGCAGCGTCGGCAGCGCGAACACATACACCAGCGCCGCCACCGCGCCGACGGCGAACAGCGTGGCCACCAGGGCCATCAGGCGCTCGCTGCGGTCGCGGGTGTTTTCGTAGTAGGCGCGCGCTTTCTGGCCGGGCAGGTCGCGGATGATTTTTAACCGCCGGGCCTGTTGCCAGTAGTGACCGGCCACTGCCAGCATCGACACGCCGATCAAAGCCAGCTTCACCAGTCTCAAGTCCAGCGGCTCCTTGGTTTGTGGTCCGCTAGGCCTTCAACGCGGCGTTGATGGCGGCGCGCAGGTCGGCGTCGTCGGGGGTCACGCGGTGGCCAAACGACCGGATGACGTTGCCGTCCTTGCCGACCAGGTACTTGTGAAAGTTCCATTTCGGCGGCGATTCGTGGGCGGTCAGGAAGGCGTACACCGGCGATTGTTCGCTGCCACTGGTCTTCACCTTTTGAAACAGCGGAAAGGTGATGTCGTATTTGGCGCTGCAGAAATTCTTGATCTCCGCTTCGCTGCCCGGCTCTTGCCCGCCAAAGTCGTTGGAGGGAAAGCCCAGCACGGCGAATCCCTGGTCGCGCAATTCACGATGCAGGCTTTCCAGACCCGCGTATTGCGGGGTGTACCCGCATTCAGAGGCGGTGTTCACCACCAGCAGAACCTGGCCTTTGAAATCGCCCAGGCTTTTTGGTTGAAGGTCGACCGTATTCACCGTGAGATCGTGTAGTGACATGCTGATTCCTTAGCAGATCAATTCAGGCTCTGCGGCAAGGACAGACGAAACGGGGCGATCTCCGCCTCGAAGGTTTCGCCGTCGGTGACCATGCGGTAAGTGCCGCGCATCGAACCGGACTGGGTGGGCAACACGCACCAGCTGGTGTATTCGAACATCTCGCCCGGGCGCAAGATTGGCTGCGCGCCCACCACCCCTTCGCCGCGCACCTCCTGCACGCCGCCGCCAGCATCGGTGATGATCCAGTGCCGGCTGCGCAGCTGGGCGGTCACCGCGCCCTGGTTTTCGATGTGCACCGTGTACGCAAACGCGAACTGCCGCGACGACAAAGACGAGCGTTCGGGGATGTACTCGGTCTTGACCGTGATCAGAATGCCGTTCGTCAGGGCAGTGGACATATTGTAAACAAACTGCCAAAACCGCGACATTCACACAAGGAGCCCACCATGGCCGCCGCCAAAGACCCACCGCTTTCCGCTCGGCGCTGCGTCCCTTGCGAGGGAGGAACGCCGCCGCTCGACGAAGCCAGCGCGGCCAGTTTGCTGGCCGAGGTGTCCGGCTGGAAAAAGCGCTCCGCCGCCGGCAAGGACGGCAAAGGCGGCCAGGACGCCAGCGCGTCGCACCTGGAGATCCACAAGCGATTCTCTTTCATGGATTTTCTGGGTGCCATGGCCTTCGTCGATCGGATGGCGGCCTTGGCCGAGCAAGAAGGCCACCACCCGGATTTCTGCGTCCACTACGACCAGGTGGACGTCACCCTGTGGACGCACGCGGTGAAAGGCTTGTCGGAAAACGACTTCATCCTGGCGGCGAAGATCGACGCGGTCGTCGAATGATTGGCCCGTCGGAACGTCCAATCGTCCAATGGCAGCGAATGGTGGGCCGGTTGACCCAACGGAGTAAGCTCTTCGGATGAAGGTCCTCATCGCCGGCGCGGCCGGGCTGATCGGAACCAAGCTGGCCGCTGCGTTGGTCGGATCGGGCGTGGAGGTCGCGGTGTTGGTGCGCGACGTTTCGCGGGCGGCGCGCGTTCTTCCCGGCGCGGCCTTGCACGTCTGGGACGCCACCTCCGGCCAGCCGCCGATGGGCGCCTTCGACGGCGTCGACGGGGTGGTGAACCTGATCGGCGAATCGATCTCCACCGGCCGCTGGTCGGAGAAACGCAAGAAGGTGTTGCGCGACAGTCGCATCGTTGCCACACGGGCGCTGGTCGATGCGATGCGCGGCTTGACCACGCGGCCGAAGGTCCTGGTCTCGGCCTCGGCGGTCGGCTACTACGGCGATCGCGGCGACGAGCTGCTCACCGAGACGTCGGCGGCGGGCGCTGGATTCCTTGCCGATTTGGCGCGCGACTGGGAGGCTGAGGCGCTGCGTGCGCAGGAGCTCGGCCTGCGCGTGGTGGTGGTGCGCACCGGCGTGGTGCTGGCGCGAGACGGCGGCATGCTGGGCAAGCTGCTGCCGGTGTTTCGGATGGGGCTGGGCGTTCGGGTAGGTTCTGGCAATCAGTGGTTTCCCTGGATTCACATCGACGACGAGGTGGCGTTGATCCGCCACGCGCTCACCGATGCCCGCGCCGTCGGGGCGCTGAACGCGGTGGCGCCCGAGCCAGCGACCAACCGCGAATTCACCTCGGTGCTGGCGGCGACGCTATCGCGCCCGTCGCTGCTGACGGCGCCAGCCTTCGCTTTGCGGCTGTTGGTGGGCGACAAGGCCGACGAGCTGCTCTTGGCCAGTCAGCGCGCCATGCCGGTTCGGACGCTGGAGTCCGGTTTCCACTTTCGCTATCCGCTGCTGCGCGCCGCCCTCAAAGCCGCGCTCAATCCCTAGCCTGTCGTCCGACCTTTCCCAAATTGCTGGCAGATCGTTGACGTCGGGCGAGGTCCCACTCGGGCCGACAGTGGTTCTGCCGAGGGTTGTTATTGATCGGGTTTCCCGTCGACGAACCTTGATTCGCCGTTCGTTTGGACTGATGATCGCCGCGCGACGATTTCGGAGATCGGCGCTGTTGAGGAGCCTGCATCAGCGATGGCGACAAGGCATTCGGTTCCAGGTTCGGCGGGGTTCGCGATTGAAGACATTTCGCCGCGACCACGCCCGAGGCGCGCCACCGGCCCGCGGGGCGATCGCGCGTTGCAAGAGCAGCCGAGCGATCTGGCGCTGGCGCGCGAGCAGGCGGCGGCTTTGGCGCGCGCCTTGGCGGCCCAGAACGACGAGCTACGGACCCTGCAGACGGCGCTGCGCGAAGAGCGGCGCGAGATGGATCTGCTGCGCGCCGAGCGCGACGCCCGCCTGGTGGCCCAGGGCCGCGGCAATCAACCGGAAGGCGCCTTCGTCGCCAAGGTCAGCCACGAATTGCGCACGCCGCTGCACGCGATGCTGGCGTTGTCGCAGCTGTTGCTGGACGAACTGGTGGGTCCGCTGTCAGTCGAGCAGCGCAAGTATCTAGAGGTGATCGATCGCAACGCCCAGAACCTGCTGCGGCTAGCCGGCGATCTCTTGGATCTCTCACGCATTCAGGCTGGCGCGCTGGCGGTGGAGGCACGCGCCACCGACGTCAGCGCCACCGTGCACGCGGTGGCCCTGACCTTGTCGCCGCTGGCGGCGGCAAAAAGATTGTCGCTGAAAGTCGAGCTGCCGGACGCTCTGCCGCCTGCCTGGTGCGACGCCGCTCGGCTTGAGCAGGTGTTGACCAACCTGATCGGCAATGCCATCAAGTTCACGGCGACGGGCAGCGTGACGATCAGCGCCGCGCTGGACGCCGCGGCGAGCGGCCTGCGCATCGACGTCACGGACACCGGCATCGGCATCACCGAAGACGCCCAGGCCCGCATCTTCGGCGAGTTTTTCCAGGCCGATCCAGCCCACCGAAAGCACGGCGCGGGCCTGGGCCTGGCCATTGCCGGGCACCTGACCGAAGCGATGGGCGGTCAGATCAGCGTCGCCAGCGTGCTCGGCGCCGGGTCGCGATTCACCGTGAGCTTGCCGCTTGGCGAGGAGGGCGCGCGTGGCACGCATACTCCTCGCCGATGACAACGCGGACAGCCGGTTCGCGGTTGTCCAGACCCTGAAAAAACTGACCGAGCACGAAGTAGAAGAGGTGGACAGCGGCGTGGCCACCTTGGAACGCGTGCGTGGTTCCGATTTTGATCTGGTGCTTTTGGACGTCCAGATGCCGGGGATGGACGGCTACGAGGTTTGCCGTCAGCTGCGCGCCGACGAGCGCACGCGCCGCCTGCCGGTGCTGTTCTTGACCGCCACTCACTACCAGGTCGAAAGCCGCCTGCGGGGCCTCGACGTCGGCGCCGATGACTTCATCGTCCAGCCGGTCAGCAATCAGGAGCTGGTGGCGCGCATCAAGTCGGTGCTGCGGGTGAAGGCGCTGGCCGACGAGATCAGGCATTACAACGCCGAGCTCGAAACCAAGATTCGCCAGCGCACCGGCGACGTGGAAAAGCTGGCCCACCAGCTGCGCGCCGAGCGCGACACCCTGCGCGAGACCTTCGACGTGTTCGAGGAAGGCCTGTGCTTGATCAACCAGTCGGGTGTGCTGGAGGTGGCGAACTCGACCGGGCGGCGGCTTTACGGGACCCCTTTGCGGCGCGAGCTGGACGCGCTGGCCCGCGACGCCATCATCAGCGCGTCGAAGTGCGATCGCGGGGCGAACGTCAACGGCCGGGCGTTCGTGGCGCGCGCCTATCCGGTCTCCGGCAAGCGCGTGTTGCTGTACGTCCGTGACATCACGTCGGACCGCGAAGGCGAGGTGCGCCGCTTGCAAGCCGAGAAGCTGGCTTCGATCGGCATGCTGGCGGCCGGCGTGGCCCACGAGATCAACAACCCGGCCGCCTTCGTGCTGGCCAACATCGAAGCGCTGTCCGGGCAGATGCGGCTCATCGAAGAAAAGTTGAAAGATCTGCCGACCGGCACTTCCAAACGTCTGGGCCTGCCAGAAATTCTCTTCGAAGCCACCGCCATCCTGCAGGAATCGAAGGAGGGCATGGCGCGCATTCACCGCATCGTGCGCGATCTGGGATCGTTCTCGCACGCGGACTATGACTCGACGTCGTCGGTGAACGTGAACGCGGCGGTCGAATCGGCGCTTACGATGTTGCGGAACGAGCTGAAATATAGAGCCCACGTCGAACGCGATCTGCAGGCGACCAAGGCAGTGCGGGCCAACCTGGCGCGTCTTGGGCAAGTGTTCTTGAACCTGATCATGAACGCGGCCCAGGCGCTGGACGAAACTCGCATCAACCGCAACATCGTCAGCGTGCGCAGCTTTGATCAGGACGGGTTCGTGGTGGTCGAGGTGCAGGACAACGGTCCCGGCATTCCCGAGGAGGTCTTGCCGCGTATCTTCGATTCGTTCTTCACCACCAAACCGCGCGGCGTGGGGACCGGGTTGGGGCTGCCCATCTCGCAAGGGATCGTGCGATCGCTGGGCGGCGACGTCACCGTCGACAACCGGCCGGGCGAGGGCGCCACGTTTCGCGTCCGGCTGCCGGCGTCTGCCGCGGTCAGCGAACCGATCGCCGTGCCCGCGCCGGAGCGCCGTCCCGGATATCAGCGCCGCCGCGTCCTGGCCGTCGACGACGAGGCGCTGCTGCTGAAGGCCTATCGCCGTATGCTGGGCGACACGCACGACGTGGTCACCACCCTGGGCGCTGAGGAGGCGCTGCGGCTTTTGGAGACCGACGGCGACTTCGCTGTCGTCTTGTGCGATCTGCAGATGCCGGACATGTCGGGGATGGATCTGTTCGCGGTGGTGCGGGCGCGCATGCCCGCCCTGGCCGATCGGTTCATCTTCGTCACCGGCGGCGCATTTTCGGCGGACGCCAAGCGGTTCTTGGAGGAGACCAGCCCGGCGGTGGTGAACAAACCGTTCCGCCTCGACGAGCTTCTGGCCTTGATCGATCAGCAGGCCGAGCTGGCCCAGGCGCAGTCGGCGAAGGCCAAGATGCGCCAGGCGTCGTCGCGTCCAGCGGCGTCGTAGACCGGCGCGCCAGCGTCGATGCCGCGGCGATCTGCTAGCGTGGACCGATGTCATCGGAGCCGCGGGTTCGAAAGCTGGTGGTGGCGGCGCTGATCCGCGACGGCGGGCGGGTGCTGGTCTCGCGGCGCCGGGCGGATCAGGCGATGCCGCTTTTGTGGGAGTTCCCCGGCGGTAAGGTCGAGCCTGGCGAATCTCCGGAGGTGGCTCTGGTCCGTGAGGTTCGCGAGGAACTGGGCTGCGCCGTGTGCGTCGATCGCATCCACGAGGTGGTCTTTCACCCGTACGCCGAATTCGATCTGCTGATGCTGGTCTATTCGTGCACGATCACGGGCGGAGTTCCAGCGCCGGTCGAGGTGGCGGAGGTGGCGTGGGTCGAGGCGACGGATTTGCCGACGCTGGATTTGCTGCCAGCGGATTTCCCCCTGGCCCGCGCGCTGGCCGCCGAGCCCCACCGCTGAGGGACAGCGTTTGGCCGCTCTTCGCCGCGCAGTTTTATGACGGGGAGTCGGCGGCAGGCGCGGACGGGCCGTCTTCGGCAGCGGTCTCGTGCACGGGGGTGGCCAACGCGGCGGCGGGCGCTTCGTGATTGGCTTCGTGGCCGGGCAGGGGAGGGTGGCGCAAGGCCTCGCGTTGGGCCACGCGGGCGGCTTCGGTCGCGTCGCGCTTGCAGGCGCCACACAGACTGGGTTCGGCCCAGTTGCCAAGATGGGTTTGCAGCTGGCTCTCGGGCGGCCAGTAGATCGGCGTGCCGCAGGTCTTGCACGGGATCTCGCGGGTCTTTCGATCCTTGAGGAACTCGATGCAGGTCTCGCAGCGACGCTCGGGCGCGCGGACTTCGCGGCGCCGTTTCTTGTCGCGGCGGCGCGAATTGGCCGAGGCGCGCGGCTGGACGGGCAGGGGCGCGGCGCTGGCGATGGCGATCTGTCCTTCGGCCGGCGGCGCATCAGGGGCGGCTGGCGCGCCATTGGACACCGGCTCCGCCGGCGCCGTCGTCTCGACCGGCGGCTCTTTTATTTGCGGCTTGACCCCGGCGGCTAACTGTTGCGCCTTGGTCCAGGTCCACGTCCCGGTGCAGTGGTCGGTCTTGCAAGCCACCAAGCGATCGTCGAGATCGCCCATCTCTTTTTCGCACTCTTCGCAGTAGTGCGGATAGGGATCGCCGGTCTTGCCGCGCACCGCGCGGGCCAGCTGGGCGCCGCGCTTGTCGCTCCAGGTGCGTTTGCAGCCGGAGCGGCGGCAGGGACGGTCGACGTCCTTCAGGCGCGAGTAGATGTCCAGGCAGCTCTGGCACATGCGGTGCGGCGCCTTGGGCGTCGGCTTGCCGGCGATGCAGGCGTCCAGCTGATCACCGCGCGCCCAGGACCAGGTCTTCTTGCAGCCCGATGTCCGGCAGCGCACGTCGCGATCGGCGATCCCGCCGAAGACGGTCTTGCACTCGTCGCACATGCGGCGCGGCGGTTCGTTGGGTTTGCCGGCGGCGTAATCCTGAATCTGTTCCTGCGCCGTCCACAGCCATTTGTGCTTGCAGCCGTTGATGCCGCAGCTGACCTGGCGGTCTTTCAGCTTCTTGAAGACGCCGTCGCAGGGGCCGCACATGGACGCAGGCGGTGTTGGTTCGACGTCGGGCGCGCCGGCGATGAGCTGCGCTCGCTTGCTGAACAGCGAGGTGCGGGTGCAGCCCTCGACAGAGCAGGGAATCGATTTGTCTTCCAGGGCGCCCAGTTTTTCCTCGCACGACGCGCACAGCATCGTCGGCGCCGGCCGCTTGGTGGCAAACGCTTCCAGCTGCGCGGGCACGGACCAGGTCCACGTGTGCTCGCAGCCGGCGCGATCACACTTGCGCTCCAGCGGCGAAAGCTTGGGCAGTTTGTCGCGGCACGAATCGCACATCGCCGACGTCGGGTCCGATGGATCGGGTGCGTTCCGTCCACCCAGCTTCAGTCCCTTTCCAGACGCAAGCGAGATCCAGGTGCGCGTGCACCCGGACACGGAACACGGAAAGGACTTTGCTCCCAATCGATCGGCGAGCGTGAAACCGGCTGAACCCATGTGAGGAAGGCCCCTATGCTGAACGACAGACCCCCGCCTGGGCAAGGGCAAAGACGAGATAGTCCTCCCATCTTGCTTGGGAGCGGGGGCAGCGGTAGACATCGGGGCGCCTAACCATGCAAATCACCATCGAAGACATTTCCCCGGTTGAAAAGCGTGTCGAGTTCGAGCTGCCGTGGACCGACGTGGCTCCCAAGCTGGATAAAGCATACAACGAGTTACGACGCGACGTGCGCCTGCCTGGCTTTCGCCCCGGCAAGGTGCCGCGCAACCTGATCGAAAAGATGTACAAGCGCCAGGTCGAGGACGAAGTCGCCCGCGACCTGATTGAACACTCCATCGGCCAGGCCATCACCGAAAAGCAGATCCAGCCGGTGGCGCCGCCCACCGTCGACAAATTGCAGCTGCAATCGGGGTCGCCGTTCAAATTTTCGGCGCGCGTCGAGGTCCGGTCGCAGGTGGTGCCGACGGACTATCTGGGCCTGCCGCTCACCCGCCGCGCACCCAAGGTCACCGACGAAGAGATCACCGAAGCGCTGGAGAGCTACCGCCGCCGCCTGACCGAGTACAAGCCCGTCGAGGGCCGCACCGAGACCCGCGACACCGACGTGGTGATGGTCGAACTGCACGGCCGGGTCGGCGAACACAAGGTGAAAAACCGCACCATCACCATCGACCTTGGGGACGAGACCGGCGGCGGGTTGCCGGGGCTTTCGCAGCGCCTGCGCGGCGTGGCCACCAACGCCGACCACCTGGACGTCAAGTACACCATCGCCGACGACGTCCCGCAAAAAGAGCTGGCCGGCAAGGCGGTGTCGTTGCACGTCACCATCAAGGAGACACGCGAAAAGAAGCAGCCGGCGCTGGATGACGATCTGGCCAAGGACACCGGGGAGGCCGAGACCCTGTCCGGCCTCAAAGACAAGATCCGCGAGCGCCTGGTCGAGACCGACAAGCAGCGCATCCGCCGCGAGCTGACCGGCGCCATCGTCAAGGAGCTGATCAAGCGCAACGATTTTCCGGTGGCGCCGGCGCTGATCGACCGCCACGCCCAGGCCATCGTCAACCGCGCCAAGCAGCAGCTGGCCATGGCGGGGATCGACATGGAAGCGGCCGGCGCCAACCTCGACGACGAGAAGATGCGCGAGCAGTTTCGGGGCGAGGCCGAGGAAGAAGCGCGTGGCACCATCCTGATCCAGGCCATCGCCGAGCGCGAGGCGATCCTGGTCGGCGACGCCGACATTCAAAAGAGCATCGCCGAGATCGCCGCCGCCCGGCAGGAGAGCCCGAAGAAACTTCGCGCCGAGTTCGAGCGCGACCACCGCATCCACCAGGTGCGCAGTCAGATCCTGGAGCAGAAGACCCTTGATATGCTGATCGCTCAGGCTAAGATCACCGACGAGACTCCACAGGATCCGGACAGCTTGATCGTCAGCCCCACTTCCGAGCGGTTGATCGTGACGCCGGAAGAGGCGCGGGCCGAGGCCGGAGCCACCGCCAAGAAACGGAAAACACCATGAGTGACCGCGACCGCTTCCGCCTCTCTGCCCAGCCGATGATCGACAGCCCGCCGCCCGCCGTTGGCAACTTCATCATCCCGACCGTCATCGAGCAGACCCACCGGGGCGAGCGTGGCTGGGACATCTTCTCGCGCCTGCTCAAGGACCGGATCATCTTCCTCGGCACGGCGGTCGATGATCAGGTGGCGAACATCGTCATCGCCCAGCTTTTGTTTCTGGAGAGTGAAGATCCCGACAAGGATGTGATGCTCTACATCAACTCGCCGGGCGGCATGGTCACGGCGGGCATGGCCATCTACGACACCATGCAATATGTGCGGCCCGACGTGGCGACGTTCTGCATGGGCCAGGCGGCGTCGATGGGCGCCTTCCTGCTGGCGGCCGGCGCCAAGGGCAAGCGCTTCTCGCTGCCGCACGCCCGCATCCTGATCCACCAGCCGCTGGGCGGCTTCTCGGGTCAGGCGACCGACATCGACATCCACGCCAAGGAAATCTTGCGCACCCGCGACAAGCTGAACGAACTTCTGGTCAAGCACACCGGCCAGTCGATTGACCGCATCAAATCAGACACCGAGCGCGATTACTTCATGAGCGCGATGGAGTCGAAAGAGTACGGAATCATCGACGAGGTGCTGGTGCAAAAGCCCTCGACGCCGCCGGGCAAGTAAAGCAGTGAACGGGCAGCCAAAGGGGTCGCCGTCGCGTCAGGATCGTGACAAATGTTCGTCCCTGACGTGACGCCTCCTCCTGTGCTACCTTTTTCCTAGTGCCGACCGAGCGCAAGCGCGACGAACACGGGAACCTCTCCTGCTCTTTCTGTGGCAAGAACCAGAAAGAGGTGAAGAAGCTTATTGCCGGCCCCACCGTCTACATCTGCGACGAGTGCATCGGGCTTTGCAACGACATCATCGCCGAGGAGATCGAGAAAGAATCGGAGAGCTTTGGTCTGGCGCCCATCCCCAAGCCGGCCGACATCAAGACTGTCCTTGACGACTATGTGATCGGGCAGGAGCGAGCCAAGAAGATCCTGGCCGTCGCCATCCACAACCACTACAAGCGCATCGACGCCAAGGTCAGCGCCGATGACGTGGAGCTCGGCAAGTCGAACATCCTGCTGCTCGGCCCCACCGGCTGCGGCAAGACGCTGCTGGCGCAAACCCTGGCCAAGATCCTGAACGTGCCCTTCGCCATCGCCGACGCCACCAACCTGACCGAGGCCGGGTACGTCGGCGAGGACGTCGAGAACATCATCGTCAACCTGCTGCAGAACGCCGACCACGACATCGAGAAGGCGCAGCGCGGGATCGTCTATATCGACGAGATCGACAAGATCGCCCGCAAGGGCGAAAACCCGTCGATCACCCGCGATGTCTCGGGCGAGGGCGTGCAGCAGGCGCTGCTGAAGATCCTCGAGGGCACGGTGTGCAACGTCCCGCCCAAGGGCGGCCGCAAGCACCCGCAGCAGGAGTTCCTTCAGGTCGACACCACCAACATCCTGTTCATCTGCGGCGGCGCCTTCGTCGGTCTGGAAGACATCATCGAGCAGCGCATCGGCCAAAAGCAGATCGGCTTTGGCGCCAAGATCCAGTCGAAAAAAGAACGCCGGGTGTGGGATCTGCTGCGCGAGGTGCAGCCGGAAGATCTTCTGAAGTACGGCATGATCCCGGAGTTCGTCGGCCGCCTGCCGGTGATCGCCCCGCTGCACGAGCTGGACGAGACGGCGCTGATCGACATCCTGACCAAGCCGAAGAACGCGCTCATCAAGCAGTACCAGAAACTGTTCGAGATGGACGGAGTCAAGCTGCGCTTCACCAAGGGCGCGCTGTCCGCCATCTCGGCCGACGCGCAAAAGCACAAGTCGGGCGCGCGCGGTCTGCGGGCCATCCTTGAACAGGCGATGCTGGACATCATGTTCGACGTGCCGTCCACCGGGTCGACCATCCGGGAGGTCGTCATCAATGAAGAGACGATTCAAAAAGGACAGCAGCCGATCCTGATGTATCAGAAGGGGACAGCAGTCGCGGGGGAGCGCTCCGCCTCGTGAGCAATTTCCCGTGGGAGCGCAGGCAGCTTTGCCGACGAAGCTCCATCGCGGGAGGTCTGGAACCCTTCGAGGGTTCCAGATGAAATGACGGGAGGTCAGCCGATGCGTCGATGGTTTATGTGGATACCGGTGCTGATGGTGGCGTCGCTACTCTTTTGGACCCTGGCCTTGGCCCTGGGCGGAATGTCGCTGATGGCGGCGAACAAGATCTCCCTTTTTGACGCCCACTGCCGGTTCGCCTCGCCAGAGGTGTCGGCGGACATCGACGTCGATGGCGCCGGTTCGCACAGCGGCTACGACCCCATCGTGGTCCACATCGAGGAATCGGGCGACCCGGACGACGTCGACGACCAGGCCACGACGGCCGCAGCCGACGACCCGGATTCGGCCGCGCAGACGTCCTCGCAGCCGGGCCAGACCGCGTTTTGAATCGCCTCTGACTCCCGTTCAATAGCGTTGACCCGGCCCCGGCGCCGAAGGAAAATGAAGGGGACGCGCCGATAGGGAAATTGGCTGGCGCGCGCCAGGCTTGCTACGATTTTCGTGCCTGCCTGGCCGCGCCGCTCTGCTCCCGAGGAGTCCTCAATGTCCGACCGCCCTGACGACCGACGCAACCCGCGCCGGATGCCGCTTCTGCCCCTGCGTGACATCGTGGTTTTTCCCCACATGGTGGTGCCGCTGTTCGTGGGCCGGGAAAAATCAATCAGCGCCCTGGAAGAGGCCACCGGCAAAGGTGGTTATAAAGAGATCTTCCTCAGCGCCCAGCGCAAAGCCAAGACCAACGAGCCGGTGCCGGACGACATCTTCACCATCGGCACCGTCGGCACGATCATCCAACTTTTGCGCCTGCCCGACGGCACGGTGAAAGTTCTGGTCGAAGGCAAGCGGCGCGCGTCGATCAAGCGGTTCACCCAGACCGAAGGTTTCTTTACCGTCGAGATCGAGGAGATGCCCGACGTGGCCGAGAAATCGGTCGAGCTGGACGCATTGATCCGCGAGGTGCACGCCACCTTCGAATCGTACGTAAAGCTGAACAAGCGCATCGCTCCGGAGATCTTGATCTCGGTGCAGACCATCGAAGATCCCGGGCAGCTGGCCGACACTATGGTCGGGCAGCTGCAGCTGAAGCTCGGCGACAAGCAATCCATCCTGGAGATGGACACGCCGTCAAAGCGCCTGTCTCGGCTTTACGAGCTGATGAAGGCGGAGATCGAGATCTTGCAGGTTGAGCGGAAGATCCGGACCCGCGTCAAAAAGCAGATGGAGAAGACGCAGAAAGAGTACTACCTCAACGAACAGATGCAGGCGATCCAGAAGGAGCTCGGAGATCGCGACGAGTTCAAGAACGAGCTGACCGAGCTGGAAGACCGAGCCAAGCAGAAGAACCTGTCGAAAGAAGCGCAAGCCAAGGTCAAAAAAGAGCTGAAAAAGCTGCGCATGATGGCCCCGCTGTCGGCCGAGGCGGCGGTGGTGCGCAACTACGTCGACTGGGTGCTGGGCCTGCCCTGGGGTGAAAAGAGCGAGGAGAAACTGGACGTCGTCGAGGCGGAACGGATCCTGGACCAAGACCACTACGGCTTGAAGAAGGTCAAGGAGCGCATCCTTGAGTACCTGGCCGTGCAAGCATTGGTGAAGAAGCTCAAAGGACCGATCCTGTGCTTGGTCGGCCCGCCCGGCGTGGGCAAGACCTCGCTGGCGCGATCGATTGCCCATTCGACCGGACGCAACTTCGTGCGGCTTTCTTTGGGCGGCGTGCGCGACGAGGCGGAGATCCGCGGCCACCGCCGCACATACATCGGCGCGTTGCCGGGCAAGATCATCCAGTCGTTGAAGAAGGCCGGCACGCAGAACCCGGTCTTTCTGCTGGACGAGGTGGACAAGATGTCCACCGACTTTCGCGGCGACCCGTCGGCGGCGCTGCTGGAGGTGCTGGACCCCGAACAAAACGCCACCTTCAACGACCACTATCTGGATCTCGACTACGACCTTTCCGACGTGATGTTCATAACCACGGCGAATTACCTGCAGGGCATCCCCATCCCGCTGCAGGACCGCATGGAGATCATCCAGCTGCCCGGCTACACCGAGTTCGAAAAGGTCTCCATCGCCGAGAAATATCTGATCCCGAAGCAAAAACGCGACAACGGGATCGACGCCGTGACGGTGGATTTTCTCGAGGACACCGTTCGCGACGTCATCCACTACTACACGAAAGAAGCGGGCGTGCGGAGCCTGGAGCGAGAGATCGCGACAGTGTGTCGCAAGATCGCCCGCGACGTGGTGGCGAAGAAAGTGGTGCCCGGTGCTGCCGCCGCCGCCCCGGGGGCCAGTGCCGGCAGCGTCGACGTGAAGATCAGCCCCAAGCGCCTGCCCCGTTACCTGGGCCCGCACCGATACCGGTACGGAAAACAGGAAGGTGAGGACGAGATCGGGCTCGTCAATGGGCTGGCCGTCACCATGTACGGCGGCGATCTGCTGGCCACGGAGGTTTCGATCGTCGCCGGCAAGGGCAAGCTGGTCTTGACAGGCAAGCTGGGCGACGTGATGCAGGAGTCAGCGCAGGCGGCGCTGAGCTATGTGCGTTCGCGCGGCCCGTCGCTGGGGCTCGATCGCGACTTTTACAACCGCGCTGACATCCACGTGCACCTGCCGGAAGGCGCCATTCCCAAGGACGGACCGTCGGCGGGGATCACCATGTGCACCGGCGTGGTGTCGGCCCTCTTGCGCGTGCCGGTCAGACGCAACGTGGCCATGACCGGCGAGATCACCCTGCGCGGGCGGGTGCTGGCCATCGGCGGTCTGAAAGAAAAGATCTTGGCCGCGCATCGATCGGGGATCACCACGGTGATCATGCCGAAGGAGAACGCCAAGGACTTGCGCGACATCCCCAAGCGCGTCCTGAAGGCGCTGCGCCTGGTGCCGGTCGAGCACATGGACGAGGTGCTGCGCGTGGCGCTGGTGTTGCCGAACCCGAGCGAGTTCCTGAAGGAGCGTTCGGTGGCCGTCGACTGGCGGCAGCCGATCGAACGACGCGAACGAGAGCGCGAGCGGCGCGACGAATCGGCCAAGTTCCCGGTGGCCAGCGCGGTTCCGCCACCCGGCGTCAGCGACGAGCGGCCGGCCACGGAAGATGGCGAAAAGCCGGACGACAGCGATCGCCCGCGGCCGACTGATCCAGCGGGTTATCCGTTCCCGCAGCCGGCCATCCGCGAAGAGTAGGGCGGACCCGGGCGCCGTCAATCGCCGGGCGGCTTCGTTGCGGCCGCGGCCGGCGGCGTGAGCATCGCGCGCAGCCAGCGGCCGAGGCGCGCCTGATAGCCGGGGCCCCACCCGCGGTTGATGTGGCGGACGATCCCGCCGGCGTCGATCAGGAACGTGGTGGGGAAGCGTTCTTGTCCCCAGCGCTGGGCGTTGGCGCCCGTACGGTCGAGGACCACCCGCGCGCCTTTCGGCAGATTGGCGCTGGCGAGAAAATGTCGGACCACTGCTGAGTCCTCACTGACGTCGACGAACAACAGGGTCACGGCCTCGCCGAAGGTCGCGCTCAGCGCCGTCAGATCGTGGTGTGCGCGCTGGCAAGGCCCGCACCAGGTGGTGAAGAAATCGACCACCGTGAGCCTGCCGGCGAATACCGGCGCGGGTGTCGCTCGCCCGTCGGGGTCGTCGACCGCCAGCGCCGGCGCCGGGTCGCCGAGCACCGGCGGCGGCGACGCCAACCCTTGCGCCAGCAGCGCCAGCAACGGAACCGCCGCGGCGGGTACACCAACCAGCATGGTTCAGCGACGGTACAAGTAGCGTTGGTTGCGCAGCGCGGTCCGTTCAATCATCAGTTCGGGTTTGGTGAACAGCCGCACCAGCAGAAAGCCGGTCAGAAAACCACCGATGTGCGCGAAGACGGCTACGCCTGCCGAGATGTTCGGCCGCACCGACGAAAGCTCCGGCAGCCCGGTCACCACTTGCAACCCGAACCACCAGAGCAGCATCGCCCACGCCGGCACCTTGATCACCCGAATGAAGATGATGAAGATAAAAAGGACGTTCACCTTCACGCGCGGGTACAGCATCAGATAGGCGCCCAGCACGCCGGCGATGGCGCCCGACGCCCCCACGATCGGCACCGGCGACGCCGGGCTCACCATCACTTGCGCCGCCGCCGCGCCGAGACCACACAAAAGGTAGAAGAAGGCAAAGCGCAGGCGGCCCATGCTGTCCTCGACGTTGTTGCCGAAGACCCAGAGGAAGAGGCCGTTGCCCAGGATGTGTCCCCAGCCGGCGTGCAGGAACATCGACGTCAACGGCGTCAGGTAGTTGATCGGATCGCGATCGACGATGCAGGCCATCCCGTTGCCCAGGGGAACGGCCGTGCCCAGCGCGGCGCGCCCGGTGATTTCGCCCGGCACCAGGCCCAGGTTGCAGACCATCATCGAGACTCGGTTGGGGTCCAGGCCGGCGCCTTCGCCGAAAACCCAGGCCGCACCCATCAGCAGCAGGATCGCAATGGTCACCACCGGCGTGCGCAGGGTCGGGTTATCGTCGCTGATGGGGATCATCGGGCGTCCTTGGTCCTTGGGTCCTGGCGGTCTCTGACGTAGATTACCGCACGCCGCATTCGGAGGAGTGGCCGAGTGGTCGAAGGCGACGGTCTTGAAAACCGTAGCGCGAAAGCGCCTAGGGTTCGAATCCCTACTCCTCCTCAAAAATGATATCGCTCGGGAATTCGGGGATGCGGATCGGGTGCGTGTGCCGTGTGCAGCCGGTCTCTCCAACGCCGCCCTGAATGCCCGTCTTCAGGTACCTCGGTTGACTCCGGGACGGCTTCCCCGGAAGGTACCGTCCGTGCCCATCGTGTTCTCGTCGCGAGTGCGGAGGACGGCGATAATCGTCGCTCTGGTGCTGGTGTCGGGGTGGAGTGAACTGGCGCACGCGCAGCGGGTGTGGGACACCGACCTCGGGGCCTATCTTTCGTATGACTTCGGCGGGCGGCGACCGGGCCACTTCGGTTTCGGGATCGAGGTGCGCGAGATGTACTCGTATCATCGATTCAACTGCGGGACGCACGCCTATTGGTATGGGGGCGTTGCCACGCGCCTGGCGATGCTGGGATGGGACCAGTTCCGGGTGCTCGTCGCACCGCAGTTTGGGCTGACCGGTTCCCTTCCGTATCCTTACCCTCCTGCGACCGCTTCCGCCGGCGGCGAACTAGGCCTTGGATACCGCTTCATGCGTGATCCCGGCCGGTTTCTGCAGCCGGGGATCGAGGTGAACTTCGCGAACGTGCCATTTCTCAGGGTCGACCACTCGTTCGGTCGCGAAAGCGGGACGCAAAGCTTCATTCATTCCGGGTCGATGGATCTTGGCGCGCGTCTGGCGCCCACGGGCACCCATGGGCTTTCGGGAAGCAGCTGCGATTGAGCCCGTCCACCCAATTCTTCGTCGTTCTCCGCGCGCTTCCAAGGCCACGCTCGATCGCATCGGGTCCTGCTCGAACTGCGCAGCGGATCTCTCCGCTCCCCCGGCGGTCATCGAGTGGGACGACCTCACCGCGACCGCGACCGAGCCGATCGAGGGCGCGGACGTGCCCCTGTAGATCCGCGCCTCCGTGAGCCTTCTGCGAGGACTGCTGAGGCCGGGCGAAGCCGGGTGACAAGGATCTGCCGCCTGGATAGTTGAGGCAGATACCACGAACATCCTGCGTACCGCGAGGTAGCGAATGATCGGAAAGGGATCTTGGATGAATCCTTTGCTTGTCTTCTGTCGACGGAACCGTGGTAAAAACCGCACGCAACACCTGGAGAGGTGGCCGAGAGGCCGAAGGCGGCGGTTTGCTAAACCGTTATACGGACCAAAATCTGTATCGAGGGTTCGAATCCCTCCCTCTCCGCTGCTCATTCCTTTGGCCTGCGATCGTAAAGAGGTTTTGGCCGCCTGCGGTCACTCGTTTCTCTTGACGGCTTGGCACCGTCACGGCATACGTGTGGGCCACGTTTTTGCACCCGTAGCTCAATTGGATAGAGCATCGGCCTACGAAGCCGGGGGTCGCCTGTTCGAATCAGGCCGGGTGCACAGCGACCTCAGAATAGGTCCTGCCAGCGGCAAAGAGTGATGCCTTGCCGTTCGAGCGCGCTGCGCACCTTGGTGGACGTCAGCGCGGTCATCTCGCGCGGCCGATCGTGGCGGGTGTCGCCGGCTTCGTTGGATTCGCCCGGATGACAGATGAGCTCATGCACGCCGGGACCGAGGCGCCCGATGATCTCAAGGATGCGGACCTCATCCAGCTGGCCACTCTCGACGAAGCCCCAGCTTTGCGGTCCGTGGCGCAAGGTGCCCATCTGGCGACGGGTCAGCCAGGACAACCCGGCCAGGACCCCCGCCTCAAGACCACGGCGCGGCTCGGTGATCCAGGCCATGGTCGGCTGCTCGACGGCAATTCTGATCCCAGGAATGCCGTGCCGGCGCGCGGCGGCTTCCAGCGCTTGACCGATGGGCGGCAGGAAGCCCAGGTGGTGGTGGGTGTTCAGATGATCGGGCTTCAACCCGGTGGCGATGATGCGTTCGATCTGGCTGTTGATTTCGATTTCCACGTGGGCCCGAGCGACAGAGCCCTTAAACCATAACTTTAAGAAATCGCGCGGCCGCGCCGGCAGCGCGCCGGCGCCGTCGACCAGCGATGGCACGTCAGCCGCTGGCGAGGTAGGTCTGCCTCCGACCAGCGCCAGGTGAACGCCCACGCCCAGCGCGGGCGCTTGATCCAGCAGCGCCTTGGCGGCGCGCAAATCGGTATCGGGGCAGTTTCCCAGCACCGACGTGCTGGTCACGCATCCTTCCCGGTGAGAGCGGATGATGCCGCGCGATATTTCGGGCGTCATGCCGAAGTCGTCGGCGTTGACCACCAGGCGGATGTTGGCGTCGTTCACGGTCGCGCATTCCTCGTCGGCAATCTTCACCGACTTCTAACACTTTCCCGAAATTGACCCCTCATGTTGAAGGTGATATTTCAGACAAAATGCCGAAGCGCATACTGATCGCCGACGACAGCGTGACGATCCAGAAGGCCTTCGCGATGACCTTCGGTGCTGAAGACGTCTCGCTGGTGGCGGCGCGCTCGGCCGACGAAGGGCTCAGTCTGGCGCGCCAGAATCGTCCCGACCTGATCATCGCCGACGCGACGATGCAGGGCCGTTCCGGCTACGATCTGTGCGCGGCCGTGAAAGCGGACGGCGGGCTGCGCGGCACGCCGGTCTACCTCCTCGCCTCAAGCCAGCAACCGTTCGACGAGGCCAGGGCGCGCCAGTCGGGCGCCGACGGACACTTTATCAAGCCGTTCGAGACCAACGCGATCATCGAAAAGGTGCGCGAGGCGCTGGGCAAAGGCGGCGCCGCCACCGCGCAAGAACCGACGGTGAAGGCGGCCGTCCCGGTCGGGGCGGCGCGGGCGATGGCGCCGCCCCGAACCATGTCGTCGATGCCAGCGGTCTCCGAGGACGACTACGGCGAGATCAGCGTGGACGTTCCGGCGCGGGATGCGCCTCGGCCGACCGCGCCCTCTTTCCCCGTGCAGCGGCCGACGGCGCCGATGGCCATTCCCGTGGCGGCGTCGTCCGTGCCCGCTCCCCACGCGCCGCTGTCGACGGGCATGCGGCCGTCGCTGATTCCGGGCGTGCGTCCGGGGACCATGGCCCCGGCTCGTCCCGGCGCGCCGCCATTGGTGGCTCCGAACACGCGCCCGCTGGGCCCGGGCGCGGCGCCGCCCGCCCAGCGTCCAGCGCCGCCGCCGCGCACCTTGATGGGCTTGCCGGCGGCCAGCGCGGCGGGGCTTCCCGGTTCGCTGCGTCCTGCGCCTCCGTCGTATCCGGGAGCGATGCCGCAGCCGCGGCAGTCTCCGCCGATCATGTCGCGCCCGGCGCAGTCGGTCCCGCCCGCGGTCTCGGCGCTGGTGGGCAACGCCGTCGATCAAAAGATGGCCAGCTTCGCCGCCCGCGGCCCGGAATACGAAGCCATCGCCAAGCTATCGCGCGAGATCATCGAACAGGTCGTCTGGGAGGTGGTCCCCGAACTGGCCGAGGCGATCATCCGCGAGCACGTCGAGAAGCGCGGTCGCGTCTAGTCCACCTGCCCGACGCTGTTCGTGCGTGTCGTCGCTGGCGAGCAGAGGGCGATCCGCGCTAGATATTGACGTTTCCCATGGCTGATCTACCCAAGACCTACGATCCGGAATCGATCGAGCCGCGCTGGTACGAAGAGTGGACGGCGCGCGGTTACTTTCACGCCGAAGCATCGGCGCCCAAGGCGCCGTTCGCCATGGTCATCCCGCCCCCGAACGTCACCGGGTCGCTGCACATGGGGCACGCGCTCGGCGACACCATCGAGGACATCTTCACGCGCTGGAAACGCATGGCCGCCTATAACGCCATGTGGTTGCCTGGGACCGACCACGCCGGCATCGCCACCCAGCTGGTGGTCGAACGCGAGCTGCGCGAGAAGGAAGGCAAGTCGCGCCACGACATTGGCCGCGAAGAATTCGTCCGCCGCATCTGGGCCTGGCGCGAGCGCACCGGCGATCGGATCTTGCAGCAGCTCAAGAAGCTGGGCTGCTCGCTGGACTGGGCGCGCACCAAGTTCACCATGGAGCCGCAGTACTCGGCGGCGGTGATCGAGGCGTTCGTGCGCCTGCACGAAGAAGGGTTGGTCTACCGCGCCCGCCGCCTGATCAACTGGTGCGTGTCGTGCCGGACGGCGCTGTCCGATCTGGAAGTGGAGTTCGACGAGAACGTGCAGGGCGAGCTGTACGAGTTTGCTTATCCCTTGGCCGACGGCTCGGGCGAGGTGGTGGTGGCGACCACGCGGCCCGAGACGATGCTCGGTGACACGGCGGTTGCGGTGCACCCGGACGATCCCCGCCACCGGGCGAAGATCGGCAAGGAGATCAAGAACCCGTTCACCGGCAACGTCTTCAAAATCATCGCCGACGCCATCCTGGTCGATCCGAAGTTCGGCACCGGCGCGGTGAAGGTCACGCCGGCGCACGACCCGAACGACTTCGAGACCGGCCTGCGCCACAACCTGCCGATGATCTCGATCTTCGACGAGGGCGGCAAGGTGACGGCGGCGGGCGGCGAGTTCGTCGGCCTGGATCGCTTCGCCGCTCGCAAGGCGGTGAAGGCGCGCCTGAAAGAGCTGGGCCTGGAACGCGGGTCGAAACCGCACCTGCACGCCGTCGGTCGGTGCCAGCGTAGCGAGACCATCGTCGAGCCGATGCTGTCCACGCAGTGGTTCGTGAAGATGGAGCCCTTGGCCAAGCCGGCCATCGAGGCGGTGGAACAGGGCAAGACCAAGTTCGTCCCCGAGACCTGGTCGAAGACCTTCTTCCACTGGATGAACAACATCCGCGACTGGTGCATCTCGCGCCAGCTGTGGTGGGGACACCGCATCCCGGCCTGGTATTGCGGCGCCTGCAAGGAGATGACCGTCGCGCGCACCACGCCCACCGCGTGCGGCAAATGCGGCAGCGCCGATCTGAAACAGGACGAGGACGTCCTCGACACCTGGTTCTCGTCGTGGCTGTGGCCGTTTGCGACTCTGGGCTGGCCCAACGAGACCCGCGAGCTGAAGACGTTCTATCCGACGACGATGCTCGACACCGGTTACGACATTCTCTTCTTCTGGGTGGCGCGCATGTTGATGGCGGGCCTGCACTTCATGAAGAAGGTCCCTTTCCGTACCGTGTATCTGCACACGATGGTGACGGACGAAAAGGGCGAGAAGATGTCCAAGGTCAAGGGCAACACCATCGACCCGCTGGACGTGATCGAAAAGCACGGCGCCGATGCGCTGCGCTTTGCCCTGGCCTGGCTGACCACGCAGGCGGCGCAGGGCAAGAACATCAAGTTCTCGATGAGCAACGTCGAGGACGCGCGCCGCTTCGCCAACAAGATCTGGAACGCCACCCGCTTCGCGCTCTTCAACCTGGAAGGCTTCGACGCCGACAGATTCGCCGATCAGATCGCCGACGGCCCCGACCGCGCCGAGTTCGACCTGCCGGAGCGCTGGATCCTCTCGCGCGTGCAGCGGGCGTCGGAAGAGGTCGACAAGGCGCTGGAGGAATATCGCATCGCCGACGCCGCCCAGGCCGTCTATCACTTCATCTGGAACGAGGTGTGCGACTGGTACATCGAGCTTGCCAAGGCGGCGCTGGCCCGCGGCGACGGCAGTAGCAAATGGAAGATCCAGGGCGCGCTGGTGACCGCGCTGGAGACGGCGATGCGCTTGTTGCACCCGTTCATGCCGTTTCTCACCGAGGAGATCTGGCAGCAGCTTCCAAAGCCGTCGGGTGCGCCCCAGAGCATCATGATCACGCTTTACCCGGTGCGCGACGTGCGCTTTCACGACGACGCCTCCGAAGCGTCGATGGCCCTGGTGCAGAAGGTGATCGCCGCCTTGCGGGCGATCCGCGCCGAGAAGAACATCCCATCGATCACCCGCATCCGCACCATGCTGGTGGTGACCGACGATTACAAGAAGACCATCCTCGAAGGGTACAAGAGCATCATCGCCGAGCAGGGCAAGTGCAGCGACGTGCGGGTCCGCCGGACCGGCCAGAGCTTTGGCGGCGACTTCATCTTGGATCAGCTGGCCACCGCGCTGGCCGGCGACGTCGAGGTGATGGTGCCGCTGGAAGGACTGGTCGACACCGGCGCCGAGAAGCAGAAGCTGGAGAAAGATCGCGCCAAGCTTGTGTCGGATCGCGACTACCTGGCCAAGAAGCTGAACAACCCCAAGTTCGTCGAGCGGGCGCCGGCCGAGGTGCTGGACAAGGATCGCGCGAAGCTGGCCGAACTCGAGACGGCGCTGCAGCGTTTAGACACGGCGCTGTCGCGGTTGCAACCCGAGCGACCGGCGATATCCACCGAGGGCTGATCCGGATCAGCGTCTAGACGCCGACGGCTTGACGGCGCGGTGGCGCGGTGGCACGGCCGCCGGCGGGCCGGGATCCGTCTCCGGTTGCGGGTCGCTGGGCAGCGCCTCGGGAGCGGGGGATTCGGCGACTGGCGGCGGGGCGGACGGGCCGGCGGGCGGGTGGATCAGCGGTTCGGCATAGCGGTCCCAGGCGTCGGCGCCGAAGCGTTTCCACAGCTCGACGCCCAGCAAGGACGCGCCTGCCAGCACGGCCAAGGCGAACAAGGCCCGCAGGCGCACCCGCCAGCGGCCGCGCAGAAGGCGCGATCGCTCGGCGCTGCTGGCGCCGCGGAAACTCTCGGTCACCGGCTGCTCGCTGAGCGATGCCTGCGTGCCGGTCGGCTTGGCCGCGCCGGCGCCCGCCGGACGCGTCGTCTCGGCGACGGTGGACTGGTCCTCGTCGATGATGATCGATGGCTCTTCGGGCTGGTGATAAAGGCCGCGCAGCATCTTGGCCAGCTCGCCGCTGGTATGGCGGGCGGCGATCAGCGTGCGTTCGATGTCGTCGGCCATCGCCGCCGCCGACGGGTAACGCTGATTGGGATCGCGCTCCAGGGCGCGCAGCACGATGCGGTCCAGCTCGCGCGGGATGGTGGCGTCCACCGACGACGGCGGCGGCGTGGGCTTGGCTAGCAGCTGGCGCATCTTGGCGAGCTCGTTGTTGGTGTTGAACAGCTTCCGCCCGGTCAGCATCTCATGCAGCACCACGCCGGTGGCGAACACGTCCACCCGGCCGTCCATCGGCAGCCGGTTGATCTGTTCGGGCGCCAAATAAGACACCTTTCCCTTGATGATCCCTTGGCGAATTTCTTCCTGGGCGAAGTACGCGGCGCGCGCGATGCCGAAATCCACCACCTTGGCCGTGCCGCTCCACGCCAGCATGATGTTCGGCGGCGAGATGTCGCGGTGGATGATCTCCAGCGGCGCGCCGTCGGGCCCGGTCAACGTGTGCGCGTAATCGAGGCCGACGCAGATCTGGCGGGCGATGTCAGCGGCGATCAGAAAGGGGATCGAGCGTTTTTCGTTGCGCAGCTTGGCCATCACGTCGCGCAGGGAAGCGCCGCGCACGCTCTCCATGGCGATGAAGTACGTGCCCTCGGCCTGGCCGAACTCGTAGATCTGCACGATGTTCGGGTGGCTGAGCAGGGCGCAGATCTTCGCCTCGTTGACGAACATGGTGACGAACTGGGTGTTGGCGGAGAACTTGGGCAGGATGCGCTTGAGGACCAGCTCGCGCTCGAAGCCTTCCGGGCCTTTCACGACGGCGCGAAAAACCTCGGCCATCCCGCCGGCGCCGATGCGCTCGGTCAGCTGGTAGCGGCTGTACGGAATGCGACCGTGAGCGAAAAGATCGCTCTCGTCGTGGTCCGCTGCGTGGGCTTCCGACATCCGGAAGCAGGTATCGGCATTTTCCCGACGAGCGTAAATCTTCGCCGCTCACGGGCGCGGGCGCGGTACCCCACTGTGCTCCGATGTGGGTTGCGCGTGGCCAGACTCGACCGATGACGTCTCGGTGTCGACGGGGGGCAAGGTGATAAGCCCGGTGACCACGTCGGGGTTGGCCAGCGCGGTGGGCGGGGCGCGCTCTTCGGGCAGCGGCTCCAGTCTCTGCTGGGTGCCGGTGATGATCTCCGGGGCGCGCACGGGCTCGGTCGGCGCGCCGCTGCCCAGGGCGTAGCCGCCCAAGAGACCCGCCACCCCGATGAAGCTGGTCCACACCCCGCCGGCCAGCGCCCACAAGAGATCGGCACCCAGCGCATGGCCAATCCCGCGCGGCCCGCTGCCCCCGTCGGTGATGACCGCGGCGACGGCGTCCCAGGATCCGATCACCGCCAGCACCGCGGCCGCCAGGATGAACGCCAGAGCGATCCCAGCGACCAAGCCAGGCGCGAACGTCCGCGCCGGCACCAACCCGCGCCGGCCCCACAGGCGCCGCGTCTCGACGGTGATCTGCACGCTCAGGCGTCCGGTGGCGTAGGGCGTGACACCGGCGTGCACCAGCAGCGCGCCGACCATGGCCAGGATCGAAGCCAGCGCGGTCAGCATGCCGATGATCTGCAGCGGCGCGCTGGCGCGCGAGAACAACGTGGCGGCGCCGCCGCGATCGCCGATGGCGATCATCGACGCCACAGCGATCACCGCCGACACGGCGCCCAGCGCATAAAGCAGGCTCTCGCGCATCGCCGCGCCCAACAGCGACCGCCGCCAGCGGAGCAGCGTGCGCAAGGCGGCGCCGAATGAAAGCGGACGGCTGTCGGCGACGACGTCGTGAATGGCGGCGGCGGCGGTCACCGCGCTGAGCGCGGCGCAAAGGGCGTACGCCACCAGCGCGGCGGCAAATTCCAGCAGGCGGGTCAGCGGCCCGCCGCCCGACAGCCAGCGCACCAGCCAGCGCAAAGACAGCGCGCCGAAACCCAGCGCCGCCGCCGGCAACGCCAGCCGTGGATCCCACGCCGCGCCCAGCGCCGGCCACAACAGCGCCGGTCGCGCGGCGCGCGCGGGATCGGGCAGGCCGCCGGCGCCGCTGGGCGCGTTCAGGCCCAGGCCCTCGCGCAGGCCGTTGTGGGCGCCATCGAACGAACGGGCGGTGCGTTCGACCCGAATGATGTAGCCCAGCGACACGATGTCGACGTTGGCCAGATCCGGCGACGAGACCGGCCGGCGATCGCCCGGCGGATCGAGGATCAAGGTCGCGCCGCACCGACAAGGAACCCGCCCCGCCGCGTTCATCCGCGCGGCGGGGAAGGCATGTTTCCTCGCGCAGCGCGGACAGTGAAAATGCATTCCCTACGCATCCTAAGCCCTTTCTTCGGGCGCGGGGAGGGTGGGGCGGTCAGGGGTTGGCGCCGCTGTCGATCCAGTTGGCCACCAGCCGCAGGTCCTCCGGTGGCAGCACCTCGCCGGGCGGATCGCGGTGGCCGGGCGTGGTCGGGATCGGCGGCGCCGCCGCGCCCTCACCGGTAGACGCGGGCAGAAGCTTGCGCAAAAGGAAGCTGCGCGACGAATCGTCGGGCTGCACGCGCAGCAGGCTCCCGACCTCGCGCGAGGGGACGCCCACCAGCGCGCCGAAAGCGTCGGCGTCGCACAACGACAGGCCGGCGGCCGGATTTTCCAGGCAGCCGCCGCCATCGTCGGCGCTTTGTCGGTGGCAACCGCTGCCGCCGCAAGAACGGGCGAACAGTGGCAGCACGGCGGCCAGCGCCGTCGGCGGCGTGGTGTCGCTGCCGCTGCCGCCGGCGATGCCGGCACCGGTCTCGAAGCTGCGCTGCTGGTTCGTGGTGGCGCAACCTTGCAGCGAGCGGATCGCCGACGAGACGTTCACCGTGTAGGAAAGAAACGGCCGCAGCGCCCCCGCGGTCTGGAACCGGACGCGCTTGCTGATGAGGTCGACGCTGTACGTGCCCACGTGCCAGTAAACGCCGGTGGTCAGCAGCAGCCCGGGCTTGCCCACGCTGTCGGGATCGGGATAGTCCGAGAAGATCAGATCGATGGGCGTGTTGGTAGGGACGTCGCGCGCGTCGTCGGCGGGCCGAAACGTCACCACCTCGAACGGCGTGCACTGACCGGCGAACGGCTGCGCGTCGGTCGGCTGGCTGCAGGCAGCGGCGCCCCCAGCCAAGAGCAAGAGCAAGAGAACGACCAGCAAGGCGGGCAGCCGGGCGGGCAAAACCCGACCAACGCGCCGGTCGTGCGGCGGCTCAGCTTTCGCTGTAAAGTCGGATCTGCTCGCGGATAACGTCCTCATTGAGGCCGGTCTTGAGATAGTCCTGCAGGCAGTCTGCCAGGGTCACGACCATGTCGTCCACGCCGCGCTCTTCGACCAGCTTGGCCAGCAGAGACCGGCCTTCGGTGCTGTCGTCGTCGCGCAGGAAGTCCCGCACCATGTCGAGCGAAAGGTCGCCGGAGAAGTCAAGTATCGCGTGGTCGAGTAGGTAAGCGATAAGTTGTTTCACCGGGGAACCTCCAGAGAGTGAGGAAAGGTCTGCGACGACAGGAACCGGGTTGCTCATATCGCGGATGACTTCGCTGCGCAAGAGTTCAGGGCAACGATTCTCCACATTTGACCCGACTCGACGGAGTTGTTACCGTCGCCGAGCCTTGCGCGGACATCGCACCCACCCGTGGCGGGCGCTGGCGTTCGGCGCCGCGCTTGCGGTTCCGTGCGCGACCGGCTGCGGCCCGATCGAATATCTGGACACGTCGGCGAAGGCCGGCGCGGCGCTGGCCGCGGCCAAGCAAGCGGACGCCGAACACCTGGCGCCGTACGAATACACCGCGGCCACCGAGTATTTGCACAAGGCGCGCGAGGAAGCCGGTTACTCGCAGTACCAGCAGTCGATCGAGTTCGGGCATCGCGCGGAAGCAATGGCTAGCCGGGCGCGCGCGCTGTCGACCGCCAACGCGCAGGAAAAAACCGCGCCCGCCGCGCCGCCGCCCGCGGCCGTTCCTCCCGCGCCGTCGCCGCCACCGGCCGCCGCGAATCCGTCATCACCCGCGCGTCCGGCCGTTGACGACGAGCAGCCGCGCAAACGATGACCACCCGCCGCTTACTCCCGCCGCTTGGTCGCCGCCTGGCGTGCGGCGCGATCCTGACGGTGATGGCCGGCGCCGGCTGCGCCGGGGTGCAGCTGGAACAAAACGTCCGCCAGGTGCGCCAGATCGCCAAGGAGGCGCGCGACAACGGCGCATACAAGTGCGCGCCCCGCCAGCTGGCGCTGGCCGACGTGAACATCGAATTCAGCGACGCCGAACTCTCCGAAGGCGATTACTTTCGCGCCCGCGAGCATCTGCAGATCGCCGACGAGAACGCCCGCGAAGCCTACCGCCTGTCACCGCGCGATCGCTGCGTGGGTCCGGGCGATCGCGACGGCGACGGCATTCCCGACGACATCGACAAATGTCCGAACGATCCGGAGGACAAGGACGGCTTTCAGGACGACGACGGCTGTCCGGATCCAGACAACGACCAAGACGGTATCGTTGACGCCAAGGACAAGTGTCCGAACGATGCCGAAGATCGCGACGGTTTTGAAGACGCCGACGGCTGTCCCGATCCCGACAACGACAAGGACGGCATCCCCGACGTCAAGGACAAGTGCCCGAACGATCCGGAGGACAAGGACGGCTTTGAAGACGCCGACGGCTGCCCTGATCCCGACAACGACAAGGACGGTGTCCCCGACGTCAGCGATCAATGTCCGCTGGAACCTGGGCCGGCCGACAACCGCGGCTGCCCGAAGAAGTTCGAACACATCGTCGTCACTCAAGACAAGATCGAGCTCAAGCAGAAGATCTTCTTCGATACCGATAAGGCGACGATCTTGCCGCGCAGCTTTGGCCTGCTGGACGAGATCGGCGGCGTCTTGCGGGCGCGGCCCACCATGCGCGTGCGCATCGAAGGCCACACCGACGCGCGCGGCACGGCGGCCCATAACACGAAGCTGTCGCAGTCGCGCGCAGACTCCGTGCGCCAGCACCTGATCGGCCTCGGCGTCGACGGCGGGCGCATGGACGCCCAAGGCTTTGGATCGCAGCAACCGATCGAGACCAACAAGACGGCGGCCGGCCGCGAACGCAACCGGCGCGTCGAATTCATAATTACCCAGCAATAGCGATGGATCTGAAAACGATGCGGGACAAAGCTCCGGCTTCTGTTCGGGCGTGGCGACGGCGAACCATTTTGGCGGCGACGTTGATCGCCGCGGGCGTGGCGACGGCGACGGCGCCGGCCCCGGCCCGCGCGCAGGCGGCGCCCAACCAGGCCGTCGTCGATCGACTGGTGCAGATGAACCAGAAGGCGCTGGACGACTACGACACGCTGGAGTTTGACTCGGCCAAACGGAGGCTGCTGGAAGCGCTGGTGATCGGGAAGAAGGCGGGCCTGGACAATCATCCGGTGCTGGCCCGCACCTACGTGCACCTGGGCGCGGTGTATCTCACCGGATACAAGGATCGGCAGAAGAGCCTGCAGAGCTTTATTCGCGCGCTGGAGATCGATCCCAGCATCACCATTCAAAAGAGCATGCTGTCGAGCGAGCTGGCCGACGTCTTCGCCCAGGCCACCCGGCAAGCCAAGCCCCGGGCCGCCGCCGCGCCGCCCCCGCCGCCTCCGCCGAAGCCCGCGCCGGTTGAGACCCCGAAGGCGGTCGTCGCGCCGCCACCGCCGCGTCCAGCACCGGCGACCCAGGCCCACCGGGGAACGCTGCCCGTCGAGGGCGAGGTGCCGCCGCCCCCGCTGCCTGCCAAAGCGTCGGGGAAAAACCAGGACAGCGATTCAGAGGAGCCGGATCTCCCGGTGCACATCAACGCTCTCGATTGTCCGGTCAACGATGAGACGCCGCCGGAAAAAAACGTGGCGGTACGCTGCGCGGTGGCGCCCGAGCTGGGCGCCACCAGCGTGACCTTGCTTTACCGCGTACCCGGCTCCGAGGACTTCGTCGAGTCGCCGATGAAGAAGACGCCCAAGGGATGGTTCGTCGGCCGCATCCCCAAGAAGGCGGTCAGCGGCAAGGCGGTGCAGTTCTATTTCGAAGCGCGCGACCGCGCCGGCAAAGCCCTCGCCTCCAACGGGCGCGGTGACAGCCCGAACCTGATCTTGATTCGCGAACACGCCGACGGCGACAGCGCTGACGGTGACGACGAGGGCCGTCGCCCCGAAGTGGAAGAAAATCCTTTGGAGGATACGCGCGACGTCCCGTCGCAATTCGGCCGCCGCCGGTGGTGGCTCGGCCTGATGGCTGGCTCGGGCATCGGGTATGCGGGCGGCGACGGTCCGGAAGCGCGCACAGAATTGAGGGGCGTGTTCTTGCCCGGCATCGCCTTCTCGTCGCTCGGTCACCTGGCGCCCGAGATAGGCCTGCAGCTTGGCGCGCACCTGGCGCTGTCGCTGCAGGGCCGCAATCAATACATCCCGCAAGCAAAGAAGTACGAACGCTACGCCGCCACCGGGGCGCAGTCGGTGTTGCTGCGTGTCCTGCTGATGACCGGTCAACACCGCGTGCGGGCTTACGGCGCCGCGATGGTGGGCGGCGGCGAAGGCTTTCGACTGGTGATCTATCCTGACCCGCAGGATCGCAACTTCAAAGACACCGTGCGCGGCGGCCCCGGCCTGGCGGGGCTGGGCGCCGGCGTCACCGTCGACGTCACCTCCGCGTTCTCGCTGGTGCTGGAGCTCAACGGCCTGGTCGGGTTTCCGCATTTTTCCGCCGTCGCCGACGGCCACGCCGGCTTCCAGGTGAATTTCAACTGAGCGCGGCCAGCGCGGCGGCGGCGCTGGCGGGACGGCGAGCGGGATCGGGCTCGGTCAACTGCGCGATCAGCGCGGCCAGGCGGCGACCGTCGAGGGTCAGCGTGGCCAGGGCCTCGGGGTTCAACGTGGCGGGCCGGTAGATGCCGGTGACCAGATCGGCTTGACCACGCAGCGGCACGCCGGTCAGCACCTGCCACAGGATGGCGCCGGCGGCGAACAGATCAGTCGCGGGCGAGGCGCCGGCGCCCTGAAATTGTTCGGGCGCCAGATAAAGCGGCGTGCCGGCCGGCGCTTCCTCGCGGCCGGCGCGCGGGGCGTTCTCCTCGCGGCCGGGGGCAAGCTGGGCGATGCCAAAGTCCGCCAGCACCACCTGTCCGGGCGCGCGCAAAAGTAGATTCGACGGCTTCAGATCGCCGTGAACCACGCCCTGGCCGTGCACGTAGACCAGCGCCCCCAGCAAGCTGCGCGCGGTGCTCGCGATCTCCGCCGCGTCGAGCGCCGGCTGGGCGCGCAGGCGGGCGCGCAGCGTGCCGCCGGCCAGGTATTCCATCGACAGGGTGCGCGTCGGTTCGTCGAGATCGTAGATGGCGATCACGCCGGGATGGCGCAGGGCCGCGGCCAGGCGCGCTTCGGCGAAGAAGCGCCGTCGCATTTCTGACCGCGCCGGCGCCGCCAGCTGCGGGTGCAGCACCTTCAGCGCCACTGAGATCCCCAACATCTCGTCACGCGCCAGATAGACCGCCGACGTCGCCCCCCGGCCAAGCTCGCGCAGCAGGCGATAGCGCAAAGTCTCGACACCCTCGGGCGAGATCAGCGTCGCGGCCTCGCCGCCGACGGGCAGGTCGGCTTCGGCTTGCGGGCGCAAGGCACGCAGGCGGGCGCGCGCCTGGGGATCGTCGACGTCGTCGGCCAGCACCCGCTCCCAGCGCACCGCCGCCCGGCCCAGCTGACCTTCCGCCTCGTCCAGCTCGGCCAGCGTGCGGTTGGCCTGGCGGGCCGGCTCGTCGGCGAAGGTGCCGGGGCGATCCAGCGCCGTCAGCTGCCGGCGCGCCGCCGCCGCGTCGCCGGTCTGAAACAAGAGGCGACCCAGGCGCAACCGATTGGGCGCGTCGTCGGGATGCCCATCGACGTGGGCCCGCAGCGCCGCCGCCGCCGCCCCCAGATCGCCATGGCGTTCCAGTCGATCGGCAGCCCGCAACGGGTCTTCCGGCGTGGCCGTTGATCCATCGCGCCGCGAAAAAGCCGAGGCCATCAGATCACCTCGAAGCGCAACGTCGGCGCGGTTGTCGCGGCGCCGGCCGGCCGCACCTCGATGACGTCGCCGTGCAACAGATCGCAGCCGGCGCCGATCAGTTGCCCATCGACGCGCACCGCGACCTCGGCCGCGCGTCCGAGGCGCGCCACGCCGCTCGCAAATCCGATCGACAGGCCGGCCGCTTCGGCGAGCAACCGATCAAGCGGCAGCGGCCCGTCGCCGACCACCGCCAGCAACGCCCGATCGAGACCGGCGCCGCCCGTCAGCACCGCCGCGCCGTCGGCGTCGACGCTGAAGCGCAACGTGCACGTCGCGCCCAGCGACAGCTCGCCGTCGCCGTGCAGGGCCAGGGCCGCCGATACCAGCGCGCCGCCCAGGCGCACACCCGAACGCGAGCCGGCGTCCTCGATGGTCAGCGCGCCATCGCGGCGGGCCAGCAAGGCGTGGCGGCGCGACACGCCCGGATCGCGCAGCGGGATCTCTGCCGCCGGATCGCGTCCCAGCAGCGCCGGCGTGGCGGCGAAACGGACGCTGCGTCCGTCGGGCAAGCGAAGGGTGACGCCGCGGCCGCGGCAAAGCCGACTGTCCAGCCGATGCCCGAGCTCCCGCGCGCTGGCCGCCTCGGCGGTTCCTTCGGAGATGGCGGCCGCGGCGCTGACAGCGGCCAGGCGTTCGCCCGCGCCCAGCAACGTCTCGAACCGGCGCATGGCATCGACCGCCGTGGTCCGCGCGTGCTGCCGTCGCTCGATGCGGGCCAAAGCTTCTTCCATCTGCTCTATGTCGCCCAGGGCGGCGAAGGCGTCGGCGGCGTGGGTGTCGTCGCCCAACTCCTCGAAAAGGCCGGCCGCGCGCCGGTGCTCGGCGGCGGCGAACAGCAGCGTGGCGGCCAGGCGGACCGCGCGCTTGTCGACCTCGCTGTCCAGCGGCCTGCGCGTGAAGGTCAGCAGCGCGTTGGCGGCGGCGCAGCGGGGCGCGCGCAGCTCGCGATCGGCCGCCGCCGCTTCGCGCTTGCCGCGCCGACGGGTGCGCGCGACATCGTGAAAGGCCTGGGCCGCCGCCGTCAGATCCGCCAGCCCCACGCGCGGATTGGTCTGCGGCGTACCGGCCATCTTGAAAAGGAAGGTGATGGCCTCCCAGTTCTGCTGGGTGGCCAATCGTTCGACGAATCCACCGACGTCGTGCGCCTCCGCCGCTTGCAGGATCTCGCTTAGCGAGATGGTGCGTTCATCGGTGGGTCCCGGCATGGAGTATCATTTCATTATGCTCCAGCGTGTCGCGCTCGGGCAGGTGCGCTTCAACCTGCCGGGCCTGTCCACCGACGGGCGGGGCGTGGCCACTGGCCGGCAGTGCGCGATCCGGTTCGGAGCCATCGATCGGCTGGTGGCGTTCTTTCGCATCCTTTCGGCGCAGCGCAATCTGGATGATCTGCAGCCCGGCCTGCGCCTTTTGAACGCCCGCGGCGCGGCTGGCCCGCGCGAGATGATCGTCATCCTGCCGACCGGATCGACGCACCTGGCGGACGCGATCGCGTCGGCGGCGCGCACCGCCGGCGGCCAGTGTTTCACCGGCGATTTGAAACATTTCGTGCAGTACCGCGACGGGCGCGCGCCGCTGGGCTACGACGCCGCCGAGGTGGCCACCGACCCGAGCGAAATCATTCTTTACGCCGCCGAGCAGACGGTGGCCTACCAGATCGAAAGTGAGCTGCCGTTTCCCAAGCTGCTTTTGCGGCTGCCCTTGCAGCGCCAGCACGGCGTCCCCGCGGGGCCGCCCAGCGGCGGCCTGCTTTATGTGGTGGTGCGCCGGGGCCTGGGTCCGACGGTGGCGCAGTATCTTTACCGCGCGCAGCGGCTGGCGCCGCCCGGCGCCGGCGACGGGCGGCCTTGGCTGCGGGCCGCCGCCGCCTTGTGTGACGAGAGCAGCGACGGCAGCGCGTTTCAGCCCGGCCGATCGTTCTGGTTGTTTCGTCTGGAAGGCCTTCCGGCGCGGATGATGGGCCTGCTGTCGTCGACGCCGGGGCTGGAACCATACGTGCCGGCGACGGACAACGTGGCCGTGGCTCTTGGCCATCGCCATCCGATTCATCTGGAGGCCTGCAAGTCCAGCTTTGCCGGCGATCGATTTTTTCTCTTCGCCGCCGGCGGGCGCGGTGTCACCGTGCTGTCTGCCCTGCCCACGCTGACCGCGCTGGAAGATCTGGTGCGCGTCGGCGGCGCCCGCGCGCAAGCGCCCGAGGTGACAGCGGCGCGCCTGGGTCCTCGTCCCGAGGTGGCCGTGCCGCTGCGGCTGGAAGCGGTCTCCGACGTCGAACGGCGGGCGGTGGCCACCTTGATTCCGTGGCGGCAGGTGTCGTGGTTGCGGCGCCTTTGTTACGCGCTGCCGGCGCCGGCGCTGCGCTCGCACCGGGTGGCCTTGCTGGATCGGGGCGTGCTGGTCCTGTCGTCGGGCGTGCTGGACGGAATTCCCTTCGGCATGTTGCTGGACAGCGCGGCGCCGGACGTGCTGGTGCCACTGGGGGCGCGGCTGCGACCGGCGGTTTCGCCGGCCCTGCTGGCGGCGAAGGTCGGCGCCAAGGACGGCGCGGTCGTCGTCTTCCCCGCGCTGGACGCCTTGCCCTTTCGCGTCCCGCCCGAAGTCATCGAGCCGCTGGAGCGACAGATCCTGGGCAGCGCCGAAGCCATCGCCGTCGACGCCGCCGAGCCGCGCCGCCACCCCACGCAAACAGTGGAGCCGGCGCCGGTGGAGATCGAAAACGACTGGCTGGGTCCCATGCCGCTGTGGGGACTGGGGCCGACGCGGTGACCGTCGACGCCGCTCACCTTCTGGCGGCTGGTGGCGGCGGCGAACTGGTCGACGCGGCCACCGACTTACCCGGCGGCGACCAAGGCGGCTCCGGCGCGGCCACCGACGACGCCGGCGCCGATCGCGCGCTGCTTCGATTCGTCACTCGGTTTTTGCTGCCGCTGGTGCGGGGAGGCGCGCTGCACGTCGGCCGACCGCTGGGACCGCGCCTGGTCGATCGGCTGTCGGCGCGCGTGGCCGTGGGCGGGCTGGCGTCGTCGGCCTGGTCGACGAAGGCGTTGGCGCCGGCGCCGGTGTCGTCCTCAGCATCGTCGGGTGTTCGTGGCGACGACGTGGTCGGCGCGCTGGCGGCGGGCCGTCACGCCGTGGCCTTGCGGTTGTTGTCGCGCGCGCGGGTGCCGGCGCTGGACCCGGCGACGGTGCGGCTGGGCGCGGCGCTGCACAACCTGCTGGCGCTGACCCACCCGGCGATCGAAGGCCGTGGCGCCGAGGGAAGGCAGGGCCGCATCGCCGTCGCCGCGCTGGAACTGGCCGCGCTGGGCCCGCCGCGCACCGTGGCCGAAGCGGTCGATCGTCATTCGCTGCTGGCGCGCCTGCCCGAGATCGGGCGCTCGGATCGTCTGGTTCACTATTGGCTGGGGCGCCAGGCGTTCGTTGGGCGGATGCCGCCGCGGCGGGTGACGGCGATGCCGCGTCTGCGGCAGGTGCGGGTCGAAACCTTCCGGCGTGGCTGGCTGCGCGAGATCGGGATGCCGGTGTGCGCACGGCCGGCGTTCCTGGCCCTCAGCATCGCCAACCCGCTGGGCGAGACCGAAGATCTCTTTCGGCTGGAGCCGCCCGTCGGCTGGAGCCGCATCTTGCCGGCGCTGCGTTTTCCTGAACTGTCACGGGTAGTCGCCGGACGCGTGGTCGAGCAAGGGGTGCTGCGCGCGGGCGACGTGCTGGCGGACGCGCTGTTTCGGTTTGCTTCGGGGCACGATCCGCCGGGCGGCGTCAGCCCCAGCGGGGCGGCCATCGCGTTCGCCATCCGTTTTTTATCGCATTGCCTGTGGCTGGATCTGCTGTTCGGCTCGCCGGCGGGCGCCGCCAGCGTCACGGCTGATCGTCCGCCGGGCCTAGATCTGGCGGTGATGCTGGTGGCGGCGCAGCGGATCTCGTCGGCGCTGGTTTGGCCGCCCGACGTGGCGCCCACCAGCGATCTCGGCCGGCGCTTCATCGATCGCATGGCGGCCATGGCGTCGCAGGTGCGCGAACGGCGCTCGCCGCGTTTTGACACCGCGGTGGGCGTGGCCAGCTTGGCCGCGCCGTCGCTGCGGTCGCCGCCGTGAACGACGCGCGCTGCGATCGGAGGCGCGCGCCGGCCGCGCCGTCGGCATTCGTTATATAGTGAAGGCTCGATGTCCGTCAGCGAAACAGCCCCCGGACGCATCCAATCGGTGCTGGATGCTGACGCCTTGCGCGTGGGGCACAAGCTGCGCGAGGTGGGGCGCGAGCTGGACCAGCGTTACCTGGACAAGTCGGAGCTGGTGCGCCTGCTGCTGGTCACGCTGGTGGCCGGCGAGCACATGCTGATCGTCGGCCCGCCCGGCACCGCCAAATCGGCGCTGGTTCGGCACCTGGCGCGCCTCATCGATGCCCGCTATTTCGAATATCTGCTGACCCGGTTCTCCGAGCCGAACGAGATCTTCGGCCCGGTGGACATCAAGGCTTTCCGCGAGGGCACCTACGTGCGGCGGGTGGAGGCGATGCTGCCGGAGGCGGAGATCGTTTTTCTCGACGAGATCTTCAAGTCGAACTCGGCCATCTTGAATGCGCTGCTGAGCATCCTGAACGAACGACGTTTCTTCACCGGCAGCGTCAGCCTGAAGGTGCCGCTGTGCTCGCTGTTCGGGGCGACCAACGAAGTCCCGAACGACGACGCGCTGGGCGCGGTGTTCGATCGATTCTTGGTCCGGGCGCTGTCGGACAATCTGGACAGCTTTCATTTTCACGGGCTGGTCGAGCGCGGCATCCGCGGCGAGATCGCCGAGATCAGCGGCGCCGACGAGATCCGCCGCCCGCTGCTGGCGCTGGCCGACATCCGCAAGCTGCAGACCCGTCTTGGTCAGTATCTGCAGTTCCCCGAAGAATGGATGGCCCGCTATAAAGGATTCATCTTTCAGATCCGTTCGGAGGGCGTGACCATCAGCGATCGGCGGGTGGTCAAGCTGCTGAAGCTGTTCGCCGCCAGCGCCATCATCGACGGCCGCGCCACCGTCAACGACGGCGATTTTTTCGTTCTCAAGCACGTGTGGAACAGCGTCGATCAGGTGCCGATCCTGGCCGACGTCGTCGGGCCGGCGCTGGACAAGCACCACCGCGAGCACCCGGACGAAAGGCGCAGCGGCGCCACCGCAGCCGACCTTGACGGCATCCTGCGCGAGCTCGGGGTGATACGCGGCCTCTTGCTGGGCGGCGAGCCGCTGTCCGACGTGCAGCTTTTCTCGCAGCTGCGCAACCTGCAGGAGATCCGTTCGGCGCTGCAGGCGCTGGGCACTGACACCGCCAAGCAGATGGCCGGCGAGGTGGACAAGCTTTTGGAAGGCGTCTTCGAATCGAACCAATGGACCGGATGAAACGAAACCGCCGCGGACCCGATCGCGACGACACCTTTGCCCCGTCACCCAAGCCCGTTCGCCAGCGCCGGGCGTTTTCCACGCTGGGCGGGCCGATCGAGCTCGGCGGCGCCAGCGCCGAGGCACGCCTGCTGGGAAGATTGCTGGACGTCGATCCCGGTTTGGCGCGCGCGCTGACCCACGGCTTTCACAGCTATGCCGGGCGCATGCACCCGTCGATCGCCCGCGGCGCCGTCGACGCTTTCAGCGCGGTGGGCGACACGGTGGTCGATCCGTTCTGCGGCAGCGGCACCGTGCTGGTCGAGGCGATGGGTCTCGGCCGGCGCGCGCTGGGCGTCGACGCCAGCCCCCTCGGCGTGGCCATCGCCGGCGTGCGCACCACCACCCTGGGTGAGGACGGCCGGGCGAAGCTGCAAGAGGAGGCGGTGCGCATCGCCGAGTCGTCGGGCGAGCAAGCGCGCAAACGCCAGCGGCCCGCCATGCCGGCCTGGTCGCAAAACGAGCTGTCGCGTTTTCACCCGCACGTTCTGCTGGAGCTTTTGGGCCTGCGCGCGCTGGTGATGGAGACCGACGCCGACGATGACGTGGGCCGCGCCTTGCGCCTGTGCCTGTCGTCGATCCTGGTCAAGTTCATGAAGGCCGGCCCCGAGGCTCCGCGCGACGGCGAGACCAAGCGCATCGCCCGCGGGGTGCCGTCGCGCATGTTCGCCGATCGCGCGGCCGAGCTGGCGCAGGGCCTGGCCGCGCTGGAGCGGCGCACGCCGCCAGGGACGCCGGTGGCGCAGGCGCGCCTCGGGGACGCGCGCGATCTGTCCGCGATCAAACGCGGCTCCGTCAAGCTGGTGGTGTCGTCGCCGCCTTACGCCGGCACCTACGATTACGCCGCCCAGCACGACGTGCGGTTCACCTGGCTGGATCTGCCGCGCAAGCTGTTCCGAAAGACTCAGCTGGGCGCGCGCCACGCCAGCCTGGGCGCCGATCCCGACGCCTGGCGCGCCGGCCAGAAACAGTGGATCGCCGAGGTGGCGCGCGTGCTGGCGCCGGGCGGTCACGCCTTGTTGGTGGTGGGCGACGGCGTGGTGGGCGTGGAGGCCGAAGACGCGCCCGACGCCGTGGCCAGCGCCGCCGCGCCGGTGGGCCTCGAGCCGCTGGCGCGCGCCTCGCAGACGCGGCCGGTGATCGACAACCGTCTGCAGGCGATCTTCGCCAGCCGCCCGCGCCGCGAGCACTTGTTGCTGCTGCGTCGGTCGGGCGGCCGCGACGGCGTATCGTCGTCGCCCTGACACGGCAGCGGCATTCGCCTGCCTCCGTGATACCGTCCGCGCCATGGCCAAATCACCATGTCCGCTTTCGAAGACGCAATTTCTCGAAAAGGCCGAGTCGGTGAAGATCACCATCGGCAACACGGAGATCGTCGCTGACAAGCGCGAGTTCTCCACCGGGTCCTTCGGTTGGTACTACAACGGCAAGACCACCGTCACCGTCGACGGCAAACCGCTGTCGGTGCAGGTTGGATTGAACCTGACCGTGGTGGGCAGCAAGGAAGCAGAAAGGTAGAGCGGAAGGGGCCTCGCTCCTCCTGGAAAAGCAGAGTTTTGAAACGATCGTGACGCCGAGAGCAGGGCGGGCTTTCCGCTTTTCAGGGTTGCGCGTGGGGACTATGGTGCGCACTCGCATCTGACACTCGGCCTAGGAGATCTGTCATGTCTTCACTTGGACTCTGCGTTTCGTCGAAGGCTGCCCGCGCGTGGTTGGCGGTTTTGGTTTCGTCTTCATTGATTGGGATCGGCTGCGGCGGATCGTCGGGCAATCCCACCGACGGCGCGGTCGACCGGGTGAAAGACGGCGGCGGCAGCGGCGGCGCTGATGCACGCGGCAGCGGCGGCAGCGGCGGTGGAACCGGCGGCGGGTTCGGCAGCGGCGGCGCGTCCGGGACCGGCGGCGGATTCGGCAGCGGCGGCGCGTCCGGGACCGGCGGCGCCAGCGTCGACGCGCCCGTCGACCACGCCGATGCCACCCTCGACATGCCGGCGATGGATGCGGTGAAGCCGGTCGACGTTTCGGTCGATCACGGGCCGGATATGGCCATGGACACCACCGTTCCCAAGGACGTGGCGGCCGATGTGCCGCGCGACGTTCCGGTGGACATGCCGCCTCGTTGCGCCGCCGGCGCGGCCTGCACGCTGCGCGGGGCGCCGGCCATCTGCAAGGCCAACGCCTGCGCTGCTTGCGTCGACACCACCGACGACGGCGCCTGCGTGACGGCGTACGGCGCGGCCCACGTCTGCGTGCGCGCCCGTTGCATTTCTGGCGATTGCCACACCTCGGCCACCTGCACGGCGGGCGAGATCTGCGGCGCCCGCACGGCCAACACCTGCGGCGCGTGCACGTCGGACGCGCAGTGCCGCAACGACACGCGCTATGGTTCGGCGTTCGTTTGCTTCACCACGCCGGGACAGGCCAACACCGGCAAGTGCGTGGCGGCGATGTGCACCGGCGCCGGCGTCGCCTGCGGCGCCAACAGCAGCGACGTCTGTTGCAACGCCAGCTGCGTGACCGGCAACTGCTGCACCGACGACGACTGCCGCAACAACCCCAAGTTCGGAGCCGGCTTTGCTTGCGGCACCAACCACACCTGCTCGCGCTGCGACGGCGTCACCGGCAATCACTACTTCGTTGATCCCGCCGGCGGCAACGATTCCACCGCCACGGGCAGCGGACAGAGCGCCAATGCCGCCGTCCCCAGTTGCAGCTTCAAGACCATCACCCGCGCCCTGCAGATCATCGGCAACAACGCGCCCGTCGGCACCACCGTCACGGTGGTGGGAAAGACTGGCGCGACCACCAGCTTGCAGACGGCGGCGGGCCCGGCTGGCTCGCCGGCGCCGGAAGATCTGCCGATCACCGTCGGGACCAACGTGAAGATCACCACCTCGGGTGGCGCGATCTCGCTGGTGCTGCCGGCGGGAGCGGACGGATTCAAGCTGGCCGGCAACGGCGCCTCGCTGACACCGACGGCGACGGCGGCGCTGATCATCGACGGATCGACCAGCACGTCAGGCTCGGGGATCGTGGTCGCGCCGGGCGCGGCGGGCACGGTCTCGATCAGCGACCTCACGGTGCAGAACACCGGCGATGACGGCATCACCATCAGCGAAGGCACCCTGAACATCGGCGCCGGCGTGGTGGTCAAGGGCGTCGGCTTGCCGTCGGAAACCGGGCGGCGCAGCGGCCTCAACGTCGCCGGCGGCACGGTGAAGATCGCCGTGCCGAACGGTCAGACGCAGACGTCGTTCAACGCGAACACGGAGAACGGCATCCGCGTCACCGTTTTGGGCACGCTGACCATCAACGGCGTCGCCACCGGCGAGGGCACGGTGGTGGCCAAGTCGAACACGCTGGCCAACATCTTCATCAATCACACCCCGGGGGCGGCGCCCGCGGTCAGCAGCATCGACGGCGTCATCGCCACCGGCAGCACCAACGGCGACGGCGGCTTCCAGATCCTGGGCGGGTCACGCGTGAAGCTCAGAAACAGCATGGTGCTGGGCAACGCCAAGGCGGGCGTGGCCATCGGCGCGGCGGACGCCACGGCGGCGGGCAGCGCCTTGGCGGGGATCGATCTCGGCACGGCGCAGGATCCGGGGCGGAACGTGTTGCAGGCGGCGTTGGGGTCGAACTCGAACACCGGCGCAGGGCTGTGTGTTCAGCTTGACGCTGATGCCGGCAACCAGACCCTAGCCGCCGCCGGCAACACCTTCGCCGGTCCGCGCGACTGCGCCGCCGTCGCGCCCGGGGCCATCACCAAAGGCATGGACTGCGGCGCCCGCGTCGATGAGGCCGTGGTGCCGGCCACCGGAACCACCGTCACTGTCACAATCAGCAACTGCCAGTAACGGGCGTTTCGGCTCGTTCACCGCCGTTTGTTTTCGTCCGTCCATCCGTCGCGCTAACCTAAACGTGTGACGGTCACGGACGCCCGCGGCGACGACGGCGAGACGGAGCTCGGGCGCCAGCTCGCCACGCTGGCGCTGTCATGTGTGCGGCCCTCGGGATCGATGGAGGCCATCGCGGCGGTGTCGTGGTGGAACATGCTGGCGCGCCTGGGACTGCAGCTGCCGCTGGTGGTGGTGCACGACCTCGGCTTGTTGCTGTCGCGCGGCCGGGAAGGGCGAGGGCGCGAGGTGGTGCGCCCCCCGGGCGCCGCGGCGGTGGTGGGGCGGTACCACGCGCTGCTGACGACGGTGGCCGCGTCGGAGATCATCGACGAACTCGGGGCGGCGCCGCTGCACGACGACGCGGTGGCGGTGATCCTGGCGCGGGTCCTGGGCGACGTGTACCTGCGCTGGCCGGCGCGGCCGCGCCTGGGGCCGCGCAGCGACATCGATCAATTGCCGTCGGCGTCGCCGCTTTACGACCGCGACCGGGCGGCACCCGGCGGCGAACGGGATGCCGGGTGGGCACTGCCGTTTCTGCAGCGGCTGTGCGATCTGGAACGGCCGGTGCTGGCCCGCTTTGATCAGATTGATGCGGCGGCGCTGCGCCTTCTGGGGTTGTTCTCCGTCGACGCCGGGCTGGCCGACCTGGCCGATCTCTACCAGTTGGTGGCTACGCCGGGCACCGCCGACGTGGTGGATTTTTCACTGCAACTGCTGCCGTCCCTGCTGGAGACCAAGCGGCGGCCGGCGGCGCAGCGGTTCTCCATCGACGGTTACGCGTCGGTCGAACGGCGCGGCAGCCTGGACGCGCTTTTGCCCGGAGAGCTGGCCCACGACGACGACAGCTTCGCCCTGAAGGCGCTGTCCGACGATCTGCTGTTTTACGGCCACGAGCGCCAGCAAGAGACCGGACGCAAGCTGCACTATGTGCTGGTCGACGCCAGCGCATCGATGCGCGGGACGCGGCAGGTCTTCGCCCGCGGGCTGGCCCTGGCCCTGTGCAAGAAAGTTTCGCTGATGGGCGGCGAGGTGTGGGTGCGCTTCTTCGACAGCCGCCTTTATGATCGACTGGACATCGGCGGCGCCGGCCGCCGCGATCTGCCGCGGTTTCTGTGCTTTCGTTCCGAACGCGGGCGCAATTACACCCGGGTGTTCTCCGACCTGGCGGTCGAGGTGACGCGGTTGCGGCGCGAGCGCGGGCGCGACATCGCGCTGACCTTCATCACCCACGCGGAATGCCACATCCCGCTGCCCATCGTCGAAGCGCTGGCGCGCGAGGCGTATCTCTACGGAATCTTCGTGCAGCCGTCGAAGCCGCTGGAGCTGGAATACCTGCCCAAGCTGCACCGCCATCAGGTGGTCACCGCCGATTCGCTGTCGCGTTCGGCGGACAAGCGGCGCCGGGCCCTGGACATCGTCGAGGACGCGGCGATCGGCTGATGGCCACGCGCGACGAGATCGACACCAAGGATCGCGCCGACCGAGCGCTGCGCGGCGGGCGGGCGCGCGAGGCGCTGGGCCTTTACAGCACACTGCTCGGGCGCGTGCAGGTCTTCGAGGCGGGGCTTTACGACAGCTGGCTGGAGGGCGCGCTGGCGGCGTACCAGGCGCTGCGCCGCGGGCGCGAGGCGGGTTATGTGCTGCTGGCCTTGCGCCGGTTCGCCGAGGCCCAGCGGCATTTTCCCGTCGACGTCTACCCGCACGAATGGGCGCTGTGCGCGTCCAAGCTGGGGCGCCACGGCGAGGCGGCGCGCGTGCTCAGCGACGCCGGCCACCCGGCGCTGGCAGCGGTCGAGCTGGAATCGTCGGGCGCACACACGGCAGCCCGCCTCGAGTGGGAGCGCGTGCTGCGCGATCCGCGCCTGACCGGCCAGCCGTATGAAACCGCGCTGGCGCACTTCAACCTGGGAGAGGCCCTGCTGCGCACGTACGAACGTGCCGGCGCCGAGCGCGCGCTGACCATCACCCAGCGCCTGCTGGAAGAGCTGGCCGACGAGTTCGAGACCCGTGGCGAGCGCGAGCGCGCCTTCGACTGCTACAGCATCCTTTTGCGCCTGGGTCGGGACACCGGATCCTTCGAGAACGTCGCCGAGGGTTACTTGAACGGCATCCGCATCCTGGCCAGCGACGATCAAAAATTCTATGTCCTGCAGTACTACGAAGACTTTCTGGCCTTCGCGGTCGAACAGAAGGAATGGTACGCCGCCGCCACCCTGGCCCGCGAGGCGGCGGATTTCAGCCTGAAAGCCGGGCTGGTCTACGATCGGCATTACCTGCAGCGCGCCGCCACGCTGTGGGGGGAGACCGCGCGCCACAACGAAGCCAGCGGCGGGCCACCCGAACTGTCGGAGAATGCCTTGCACGCCGGCATCGACGCCGGCACCTCGGCCGGCGATCTGTCTTTGTGCGGACGCCTGTACACGCAGCTGGCGGCGTTGCCGCTGACGCCGAAGAAACGCGCCCGCTACCGCCTGCTGGCCCAGCGGTACGGCAGCGTCACGGTCGAAGCGCCGCCGGCGCCGGCGCTGCCGGAATATCTGCGGCGGTCCGGCGCCTATCAGGACGTCTGGCGGCAGGATCTGATCGAATGGGAGCTGGACGGCGATCCCAAGTCGGTGCTGGCACGCCTGGTGGTCGATCGCACCGACCACGCGCGCTTCTCGCGTCTGGCATTGCGCGCGCTGTTGCTGTGCGCGGCCCCCGGCGATGACCAGGCGGCCGACGATCCCGTCGCCATCAGCGAGGTGGCGATGGCCTTGGGCCGCATCCAGGTCTACGAAGTGCTGCGCCCGCTGGAGCGGCTTTACTTGCACCCCTCGTCGCAGGTGCGCGCCGCCGTGATGGGCGGCGTGGGCCAGGTGTATTGCAAGCGCAGCTTCGTGCTGGTGCGCAAGGGCCTTGGCGATCCCGCGCCGCTGGTGCAGGACGAAGCCCTGCGCGCCTTGCGCGGCCTGCGTTTCCGCGATGGCTTCGATCCGCTGGTGCGCATCTTCCGCGAATCCACCGACGAGCGCGTGCGCGTGGCGGCGCTGGAGACCATCGCTGACATCGGTTCGTTGGAAGCCGGCCTTTTCTTGCTGGACGTCATGCGCCATGAGACCGGCGTCCTGCGCAACACCGCCGAGGCCCGCCTGACCGTCTTCTCGGGCGACGACATCACCGCCACAGTCCGTCAGTACCTGGACCGCGAGACCGGCGAGCGCCGCGAGAGCCTGCAAGCGATCTTGAAGTCGCTGACCACGTCCAGCGTGTGAACGTTGATCGCCTAACGCCGCCGCCGGTAAATCGCCCACGCCGCCAGCGTTGCGATCATCACGACTGGCACCACCAGCCGCGGCCCTTGGTGAGCGGCGACGTTGCCGCTGACCCACAAAACGCAGAAGAGCGACGCCATCCCGACCACCAGCCAGCGCAGGTATCGTTGCGATGAAGCCAGTTTTTGCTGTTGTTCCTGGCGCACGCGGCCGAGCTCGGCGCGCACCCAGTCGACGTCGATCGGTTCGCCGCGCTGCTGGCGGGCCACCTGTTCGTCCAGGTAGGCCTGGCGGTCGCGGCGATCGTGGTTGCCGGGTGGCATCGGCCCATCATAGCGCCATCGTCAGGGCGGCGCGCCGGCGGCGGCGTCGGCGGCGATCGTCGCGCTGACGCGCGCGGCGGCGGTCGAATCGTCGACGATGATTCCCACCTCGCGGTTGTGGTCCATCGACGCGGCGGTGAGGTTGACCGAACCGACGTACAGCCGCCGGTGGTCCGCGACGATGGCCTTGGCGTGTACGGCCGGCGCACCAACGGTCCGCACGCGCACGCCGGCCGCGACCAGCCGGGCCAGCGCCGATTTGGTGGCCGACGATTGATCGGCGGCCGGTGCCACCACCGTGAGCGCCACGCCGGCCGCCGTCGCGTTGGCCAGCGCAGCGACCACCCCGGCATCGGAGAGTTCTTCCATTTCCACGTCGAGCTGGCTCTGCGCGCCGTCGATCAAGGCCAGCAGTGACGCCCGCGCGTTCTCCGGCGCGCTCAGCAGGCGCCCGCCGGGCGCCGCCGTCGCTGTGTCGTTCCGATCGGCGGCGATCATTGCCTGCGCCGCGGCGACGTCGGCGGGTGCTTGGTCCACGACGGCGAACTCCCGGTTGGTGGTCAGTCCGGCGTGGGTGAGGTTGCAGGTCATCAGCACCGCTTCCTGGCCGTCGACGACCAGCAGCTTGGTGTGGGTCAAGGCGAAGCGCGCGCTCGACCAAACGACGTCGACACCGGCCGCTTGCAAGCGATCGTGCGCGCCGCGGTTGGCGGTCTCGGCGCCGAAGGGATGAGGCTCTATCACCACCGTGACGGCGCGGCCGGCGGTGGCGGCGTCGACCAGCGCGGCGATCACCTGATCGTCGGTCAGCAGATAGATCTCCAGCGCCACTGTGCGGGTGGCGGCCCGAATCAGCGTCGCGATCGGCGGTGGGCCGTCGTCGGGTTGCACCCGCAGCTCGACGGGGAGACCAGACCCATTGCCGGCGGCGCCTGAAGTGTCGAATGACGGCGGCGCGCACGACGTTCCCGCGACGGCGAACGCCAACCAGCCGATCGCACCCAAGGCCGGTACAAGCGCAGCCAACCGCGACGGTGGACGCAGGAAGTGAATCACGCCAGTCTCTTCGGCCGCCGCTGCCCGCGGGTTGCGCGCCGGCTGCTTGAAATTGGCGTGATCACGGTTTGATCCGCGCTGAATCTCTGCCCCCTTGCCGGCGTTGCGAATCTCCATCGATCGGATAAGGTGATCGACCGTCACGAACCCTGGACTTGACCTTGCTCCGTTCGATTCTTTCGATCGTCCTTCTTTCGATCCTTATGCCTCCCTGGGCCCGGATTTTTCCCCATGCAACGAGTCGCCATGGTCGCGGCCGGGCAACTGGGGCGCGAGCAGATTGATCTCGTGCCGCTGTCGCAATCGGGATGGTCGCCGCCGCCTTCGACGGCTGAACTGCCCGCGGCGGGGCGAATGAACAGCGGTGGATCTGCCACGCCGACGGCTGAGGCGGGTCCGGCCGCTTTGTTCGGCCGCCCCACTGCGAAGACAAGGTGCTTCGCCGGAGGCCGCGGCGGCTGGGCATGCGCCGTCGCGACTGCACGCGCTCGGGTGGGGTCCGGAATCTGTCAATGGGGTTTTGCCTGTGGGGGATTGTTTTGAAAATTAATAAAGCGCTGGGTGTTCGTCGATTCTTGGTGGCGGGTCTTCTTCTGGTCGCCGCTGGCTGCTCGTCGCCTCATGCAGACATCTCGCCGGATGGCGCCGCCGATCGCCCCAAAACCATCGATCAGGCGGGGCTGCCCGACGCGCCCACCGAGACGAATGACGTCCCCGCAGATTTCGCTGTTGCCGGTGACACGGCCGTGATCGACACCGAGCCGCCCGCCGACGGGAGCCCCGTGCCGGCGGTGGCGATCACCACCGCCGGGCCGCTGATGCGCGCCACCGTCGGCGTGAAATACGCCACCACCATCACCGCGTCGGGCGGCGTGCCGCCTTACACGTTCACGCTGCCTGGCCTGCCCGCCAGTCTGTCCTGGCTGTCCATCGACGGCGACGGAACGCTGGGCGGAACGCCTTCGCAAGCCATCGCCAACCCGGTGAACCTCACGGTGACGGTGCACGATTCGCGCAGCGATAAGACGCCCGAATCGACGGCCATGCGGACCTATGCGCTGTCCGTGGGCGCCTGCGCGGAAGGAACGCAGATCGATTGCGCGGGAGCGCTGGCCGGCGGAATGGCCTGCGGGTTCGGAAAGAGCACCTGCACCGGTGGCGTCCCCGCCGCCTGCGTCGCCACCACGCCCTCGACCGACACCTCCCGCTGCGGGGCTACCTGCGGCGCCTGCGACGCCAACACGGCCAAGACATGCGCCGGCGGTGTCTGCCAATGCGGCGGCGCCAACGCCTGCACCGGCGGCGCCACCTGCTGTGGCAACGGCGCGACAGCCGGCTGCTTTGACACCACCACCAGCATCGACAACTGCGGCGGGTGCGGCCTCAAGTGTCCGGCCGGCGGATATCACTGCGACCACGGGTGCAAGTGCGGGGCGGGCGGCGTGTGCGGCGCGGGAGAGACCTGTTGCGGCTCCGGCGCCGGCGCCAGCTGCATCGCGCTCGGGCAGAGCATGAGCAACTGTGGCGCCTGTGGCCTGGTCTGCGATGCCACGCGCTCCAACGCCTGCTCTGGCGGCGCTTGCAAGTGCGGCGCGGCGGCGCAGTGCGCGGCCGGGCAGACCTGTTGCGGGGAAAGCTGTTTCGACCTGGCCCACGACGTCGACCACTGCCTGGCCTGCGGGTCGACCTGCGATCGCAACAAGGCGGACAACTGCCTGAACGGCTGCCGCTGCGGCAACAACGCCGCCTGCGGAAACGGACAGACCTGCTGCGGCGGCGCCTGCGTCGACACGTCGACCAACACGAACCACTGCGGTGGTTGTGGCAAGGTTTGTCCGGCCGGCACCAACGCTTGTTTGACCGGAACGTGCAGCTGCGGCTCGCACGTCGGCGTCTGCGGCGCGGGAACCACGTGCTGCACTGACAACTGTTACAACCTGACGATGTCGGCCTCCAGCTTCAACTGCAAGACCTGCGGCCACTCGTGCCTGGGCGACGCCTGCAGCACGGGCGCCTGCCAGCCGACCCCGGTGTCGGGAGCCGCCGCTGCTCCCTACAACTTTCCCGCCAGCAGCTCGGCGACCTCGTTCGGCGGCCATACCTATACCCTCAATTACGCCACGGCGCCGGACGGGAACCAGGATCCGGCGATCTTCAAGGACGGCAGCACGACGGCGTTGTGTATCTGGGCCACATACAGCGGCGCCAACGAAGAAGTCGCGTTCGAAGGCCTTGTCGCTGACGCCAACTTTATTTACGGCCTGCTGAACGGCGGTCCGGAGGGACTGTTCAAGTGCCCTGTGGGCGGCGGCCCCGGTGTCACTCTGTTTGAATCGTCCGCAGATTATGCGCGCAACGGACTGGTCGATACCGGCACGGCGCTGTACTGGGAGGCCTTCAACGGCACCACCGAACAGGTCTATCGCCTGGTGAAGTGACGACCAGCCTGCGGCCGTCGGATGACGCTGCCGTGCGATGCCCTACTTCAAACGGGTCTGGCCGTGGGTCAGCGGCGCGTCGGTTTTGCCGCGGGTTTGTCGATCGACCGGGAAGGTTTCGCCGGACCCGGGTCTCAAAGGCCGCGTGTTGGTTTTTCCGGACGCCTATCGAAAGGAACCCCTCATGCGCGCAGCGAAGACATTCTTGCACCCAGTTCTTCCGTATCTAGCTAGCCTTGGTTTGACGGTGGCGGCCATCGGCTGTGCGCCCACTCCGCCGCCTTCGTCTGGCAGCGGCAGTGGCGGCAGCAGCGGATCGGGTGGCAGCAGCGGGTCGGGCAGCGGCGGCAGCAACGCGACGGGCGGCAGCAGCGGGTCGGGTGGCAGCAGTGGATCGGGTGGCAGCAGCGACGGGACCGGCGGCAGCGGGTCCGGTGGGACCGACGGCGCCGACGCAGGCACGGGCGGCACCATCGTCGAGGGCACGGGCGGCAGCAGCGGCACCGGCGGCGTCATGTTCAACCCGCAGTTGCCGTTGCCGTTGATCGTCACCACTGTCTTCAACAACCAAGGTTGGTTCGGCGATGCCGCCGAGATGACCGCCTTCATTCCCGGATCCACCATCATCAGCCAGACCGTTTCGACGGCCGGGCCGTGCGCGACGCGTGTGGCGAACGCGCAGGGCAACTGCTTGAAGGTCGTCTTCACCCCACCGACGAACATCACGCCGCTGACCACCAACGCGTACGTCGGCGTCTTCTTCTTGACCACCGTGAAAGCCGCGCACGCGGACGCCACGCCGCCCGAAGCGATCGGCGATCCCAACTGGGGCATGGTCGAACCCGGCGCCAATATCGCGCCCGGGGCGACGAAAATTTCGTTCTCGGTGGCCACCGATACGCCGGGCCTGAAAGTTTCCTTCAAGGCGGGCGCCGGCGACATCTTCCAAGTGCCGGAGACGGTCATGATGCCGACCAGCGCCTGGAGCACCGGATCGCTGTCCTTGACCGGCCTCGACTATGGCATGTCGGTGGTCGGCGGATTTGCCTGGGTCCTCACCGACACCACCAAGGCGGCGACGTTCTATCTGGACAACATCGTCTGGACGATGTGAGCGCCGGGCGCGGACGGACGTGCATAATGGCCGCGTGCCGCCCCTGCGCACGCTTGTCGCCGTCACCATTGCGTTAGGTTTCGGCGCCGTTTGCGGGGCGGCGCCGGCGCGCGCCGCGGAGTCCGCCGGGATCGCCGTCGAAACCAACACCGACGGCTGTCCCGATCGCGCCGAGGTGATCGCGGCGCTGGACGTTCGCGTGCCGAGCGCCGCCGCCGGTCTGGGAGGGCAGACCGGCGGCCGGCGGCTGGTGCTTGAACGCTTCGACGGTGAAGGGCAGGGCGTACGCTTGCAGCTTTTCGACCAGACCGGCGTGGTCGAGCTGGAGCGCCGGTTGCAATCGCCGCCATCGGATCCGCACGGGCGGCGGTCGGTAGGCGTGTGCGCGGCGCTGGCCGAGGCGACCGCCCAGGTGGTCAGCCGTTATTTGAAAGAGCTCGGGTATCACCCGCCCGCGGCGCTTCCACCCCCGCCGGTGACTTCGTCCGTGGTGCCGACGCCGTCGCCGCAACCGGAGACGCCGCCGCCGAAGCAAACCGAAACCGCGCCGCCGCCGGCGGCTGTGCCTGCGCCTGAGCCCAAACCGCCGCCGCCGAGAGAAAATCCGTTGGCGCCCCTGCGCTCGTCAGTGCGGGTGGGCGCGGCCAGCGAGTGGTTGATCGTGCCGGGGTTGTCCGTCGGTGGTCGCGTGGGCCTGGGCGTCGGCGATCGCTGGCCGCGCGGCGAGCTGGCCCTGTCGCTGCTGGTCCGGCGGCGCTGGCTGGCGCTTTCGTTGACGGGCGGGGTTTCGGGTGAGACGCAGGCGCCGGTGACGGGCACGCAGCCGGACGCGTATCTGGCGTTGCGCGCGTATCCGGTTCGGGCGTCAGCGGGCGGCGCGTTTCGTCTGCCGGTCGGCGGTCTCTTGTTGCCAGCGGTCGGTGTCAGCCTGGACTGGTTGACCTTCTCGGCGTACGGCTTGGACCAAAAACAAAGCGCCCGGCGTCTCGACAGCGCGCTCGAAGGCGGCGTCGGTTACCTGCGGCTTTTCGGCAGGGTCGGCGTCGGGTTGCGGCTGGCCGCGGGCTGGGCGCTCGGCCCGCGCGACTTCGACGCGGGCCGCTCAACGCCGGTATTTCGCACGCCGGGCGCCTATTTGCGAGGCGAGCTGCAGGTGGGGTTCGCTCTGGGGAAGGATTCGTGACCGCCAGTGCTCTAAACTGACCAGGTACGCCCGCTTGTTTCCCGCCATGCGTCTCATCTCACGGAACGACCCCGCTGCTGCCGACGGCGTGGCGGCCGATCGCGCGCTGGTGGCGCGTTGTCTGGCGCGCGACACGACGGCCTGGCGGGCGCTGTACGACGCGCACCAGGCGCGGGTGGCCCGGCTGATCGCCGGGCTGGGCATCGCCAACGCTGAGGCCGACGACGTCTGTCAGGAGATCTTCGTGATCGTGTATCGCCATTTGAAAACCTTCCGCGGCGAGGCGCGCCTGTCGACCTGGATTCATCGCCTCGCCACCCGGTGTGCCTTGCGCTTTGCCAAGCGCCGTCGCCTGCGCCGCGCGGTGCTGGATGTGCTGGTGCGCGCGGCGCCGCCGCAGCTGCCACACGACTGGAGCGAGAACGCCGCCGCCCGTCGTCAGTACCTGATGCAGCTCCTGGGCAAGTTGCCGCCCGAGCGGCGGCTGGCCCTGGTGCTGACGGAGATCGAAGGACGATCGGCCGAAGAGATCGCCGCGCAATGTGGCTGCAGCGTGGCGACGGTGTGGACGCGGGTGCACCGCGCGCGGGTGCAACTGGAAGCGCTGGCCAAGGAAGCCGAACGCGGCATGGTGGTGGCGACGGGCGGGCCGGCCAGTCCGTCCCCGCGGGAGGGGAAGGCTTGAAGGATTCGTCAAAGTCGGGACCGCGCTGGTTGGAGACGTCCGCGTCCGCCGGTGATCAAGCGTTGCGGCGCGCTCTGGATGACGCCGCCGAGATGCCGGAGGTGCAGCCGAACAAGCAACGGGTGTGGACCCGCGTGCAGGTGCCGTGGGCGCCGTCGCGGGGGCGCTGGGCGCTGGGCATCGGTTTGACGACAGCGGCGGTGGCGGGTGTGGTGGCGTTCGCGATTTTGCATCGCGCGCCGACGAACCGCGAAACCGTGGCGGGTGTGGCGGGTGTGGTGGCGCCGTCGGCGAACGCGCCGGCGTTTGCCACCGGCACCTTGCTGACCGGTCCGGGCGAAAAACTGGAGCGCCGCCTGGCGCGCGGTGTGGACGTGGTGCTGGCGCCGCTGGGCGCTCTGCTGGCCGGCGACAACGAGACGCCGCCCGAAGTGAAAAGCGGGAAAGCGCACTTCTCCGTTCCTCATCAGTCGCCAGGGCAGCGCTATGTGGTGCGCGCCGCCGGTTATCGGGTGGTGGTGCTGGGGACGGTCTTCGACGTGGGCGTCGAATCGACCGGGGTCAGCGTCAATCTGCAGACCGGCGTGGTCGATGTGGAGGATGCACAAAGTGGCCAGCGCCTGGCGCACCTTTCGGCCGGCCAACATTGGTCCAGCGCCGAAGGACCGGCAGTCAGTACGACGCCGCCGCCGCCGACGGCGCCACCACGATCGCTGCGCCGAGCGAACACCCGCTTGCTGGCCACCGCGGACACCGCGCCGGAGGCCGCGGCCATCCTGGCGTCGGCGCGCCAGGCCCGGCAGGCGGGCGCTGCGCGTCAGGCGCTGGCCTTGTACGGTCGGCTGGCCCACGCCGGCGGTCAGCTGGCGGAAAGCGCGCAGTACGAGATGGCCTCGATCGAAGACGAAGATCTTCACGATCCGGCGCGCGCACTGCGTTCGTGGGAGCGTTACCGAGAGCAGCACCCGCGCGGCGTGCTGCGCGCCGAGGCCGATCTCTCGATCATCGAGATGCTCACCGAGCTCGGCCAGGACGGCCGCGCCCTGGACGAAGCGCGCGGCTTCCTGCGCCGCAACCCAGGCAGCGAACGGCGGGGCGAGGTGGCGCGCGTGGCCGGCGATCTGTCACGCACCCGCGGCGACTGCCCCCAGGCCTTATTGTTCTATGATCAGGCGCTTGCCAGCCGCCTATCACCCGCCGACGCCGACGACGCCGCCTTCCAGCGCGCGGGTTGCCTGGTCGCGCTGCCCGACGGCCGCGCCGCCGCCGCCGCGGTGGCCGCGTATCTCGGCCGGTATCCGCACGGTCGTCACGTCGGCGAAGCGCGACGCCTGCAAGCCAGCGCGGCGTCACCGGCGGCCGCTCCCTGATGGCATGAACCGAAAGCCGCCCGCCGCGCGCGCGTCGCGCTTGATTCGCGGGTGGGTCGGTGGGGCGGTCCTCGGCGCGCTGGTCGTCGTCGGGGTCGGCTTTGCCGGCGCCGGTTGTCAGCGCACCCGGGCGATCGAATTCATCGGCTACGCCTGCGGCGCGCCGCCACCGCTGCCGATGGTGGCCAGCAACCCGTGGAACTGCGACGACGGCGGAGGTCGCTGCTTCGTCGACGACAACCTGGTCGGCCTTCCCGGCGGCCCGGCGCCGCTGTTCATGCGGCCGGAGGATCCATCAACCGCCGCGCAGCCGACCATCGTCTACCCGCGGGCCGGCGCGATGTTTCCGCTGAACCTGGGCGGGATCGATCTGCAGTGGCGGCGCGGCACGCACTTGTACTTTCGCGCCCAGCTGACCGCGGTGTCCGATCCGACGCGTGTCTACACATTGTATCTGCCGTGCCGGATGCCGCCGCCCGTTCCCAGCCCGCCGCCGCCGGACGCGTGCTTCTATCCGCTGTCCCGCGCGCTGTGGACCACCATCGCCGCCGAGAACCCCGACGGCGCGCTGGATCTGCAAATCACCGGCGCCGATGCGGCCGGCACCACCATCGCGATGTCACCGCCGGTGCGCATCTCGTTTGCTCCGTCGTCGGTGCACGGCGGAATTTATTACTGGTCCAGCGACGGCCAGGGCGTGTTTCGCGCCCTGCTGGGCGGCGGACCGGGGTTGCCGTTTCTGACCCCGCCGCTGGGCGGTCGGTTTCCCTGCGGTGGTTGCCACAGCGCCAGCGACGACGGTCGCTTTCTGTCGTTCAGCGGCACCACGAATGACTACGGCCAACCGGGAACACTGATCGTCACCGACGTGCAAAGCCCCAGCACGCCCATGCTGGGCCCGGCGCCCGGTGAGGGCGGCGACGGCGCCACCACCAGCTTGAACCGCGACGGCAGCTTGGTGCTGGCCAGCTTTGGCACCGCGATCGATCCCGGCCACCTGGACGTGCGTGAGACCGCCACCGACCGTGAGCTGGCCCGGCGGGATCCGGATCCCACCGCCGTCGGGGGCGGCCGCTATTTTTTCCCGCAGTGGTCGCCCGACGGCCGCGAGATCGCCGCCACCGCTTCCGAGGGCAGCACGACCCCATGGTCGGTCGACAGCGGATCGATCGTCGTGCTGCCGTATGGCGGCGGCGGCTTCGGTACGCCGCGGGTGGTGGTTCCCCAGGACGACGCGAACGGGCTTTTTCACTACTACCCGACCTGGTCACCCGACGGCGCGTGGATCGCCTTCGTATCAGCGCCGCTGCCAGGGCCAAGCTACGGCAACGCGCAAAGCCGGCTGCGCCTGGTGTCGCGCGCCGGCGGGCGCATCTACGAGCTGGCCAAGGCCACGCAAAAGATCGGCGTGACGTCGACCTATCCGCGCTTCGCGCCGGTGATGCAGGATCAGTGCAACGTCCTTTACCTGACGTTCCAGTCGAAGATGGACTACGGCTATCTGGTCGCCAACAGCGCGCAGCCGACGCAAGGCCAGGCACCGCAACTTTGGATGACGGCGATCGATCTGCGCGCCCTGGACACCGGTGATCCCTCGCGGGTGCCGGTGTGGCTGCCGTTTCAGGCGCCGCAGCAGAAAAATCTGCTCGGCACCTGGGCCGAGCGGATCCTCTGTCGCGGGCAAGCCGACTGCGGCGCCGTCACCGACGCCACCTGCGAGACGACTTTGGGCGAGTGCGTGCCGGCGCCGCCCTGAACGGCTTCTTCGCGCGCGCGAAGGATCGGACGGCGCCTGGCGGTCGTGCACCCTTTCCGTAGGCTGTGCCGCGGACGAAGACCATCAGTGCCGCAGCCGCGACTGTCGCCGTCGGGCAAACACACCAGGCAGGCAGGCAGGCGCTGTCAGCGCTGCAGCGCCGCCAGCGTGGCGTCGTACCCGGCCTTCACCGTGTCGTCGAAGGCGGCTTGCAGCTTGAACACCGCTTCCGGGTTCACGGCGCCGACGGGGACGCGCACCTCGCGCAGCGGGCAGGTCATGTCGCCGCGGTAGAACGCCGGTTGATCGGTGACGTTGATGGCCAGCAGATTGGCGCCCGGGAACAGCCGGCACGCTTCGTCGACCGGCGTCATCGCGGCGCGGTCGGCGCCGGGATCGATGTCGGGCGTCTTGGCCAGATCCAGATTGTCGAAGATGTACGGGTTGGCCAGGCTCTTGCCGATGGTGGCGGCCAGGTTGCCTTCCTTCGCCACCACCAGCTCCAACCCGTCGCCGGCGCGGCGCTGGAACGACGTCGCGTAGCGGACGGGCAGGGCTTCGATGGCGACGCCGCCGAACTCGCCGTTCAGCACCTTCACCAATCGATCGCGATCCATGGTCGAGGTCAGACCGGCGCCCAGGGCGAAGCCGCCACCGGCGGCGACGATCGGCGCCACCTTGTTATCGGTCACCGCGGCGGCTACCGCGCCTAGCACCGCGCCCAGCAACAAGCCGTTCTCGCCGGCCTGCAGCCTGGACGCGGCGACGTAGGCGGCGGCCATGTGCCGAAAGCGTTCGGTGGTGTCCTTGTCAGGCGCGCTGGCATAAAGCCCGCCCACCAGCGAGCCCATGCTGTTGCCGACCACGCAGTCGACGTGAATGCCGGCTTGCTTGGCGGCGGCGATGGCGCCCAGGTGCGCGACGCCTTTCGCGCCACCGACGGACAGCACCAGACAGGTCTGGCGCGTCTTCGGATCGAAAGATGGCGGCTTGTGCGCGCAGCCGGTGGCCAGCGCTGATGCGACCAGCGCCAGCGCCAACACGCCCGCGGTGGCGCCCCCTCGCCAGCGTTTACGCACGCTCGATCAGCCCGGCGGCGCCCATCCCACCGCCCACGCACATGGTCAGCACGGCGTAACGAGCCTTGCGGCGTTCCAGTTCGTGCAGGGCGGTGGCGATCTGGCGCGCGCCGGTGGCGCCCAGCGGGTGGCCGAGCGCGATCGCGCCGCCATTGACGTTCACGCGATCGACTGGCAGGCCCAGCTCGCGGATGCAGTACACGGCCTGCGACGCGAAGGCCTCGTTGACCTCGAACAGATCGATCTGGTCGATCTTCAAGCCGGCCTTGGCCAAGAGCTTGCGCACCGCCGGCACCGGACCGATGCCCATGATCGCGGGCGGCACGCCGGCCACGGCGAAGCCGCGAAAATACGCGCGGATCTTTTTCCCTTCGGCGCGCGCTTTGTCCGCCGCCATCAGGACCACCGCCGCTGCCCCGTCGTTCAGCGGCGAGGCGTTGCCGGCGGTGACGCTGCCGGAGGGATCGAAGACCGGCTTCAGCGACGCCAGCTTCTCCAGCGAGGTGTCGGCGCGCGGGCCCTCGTCTTTGTCGACAGTGACCGCGCGCCAGCCGTTTTCATAGACGCGCGTCGGGACGGGGACGATCTCCGCCGCCATGTCGCCGCGGGTCCAGGCGGCGACCGCCTTCTGGTGGCTCCACAACGCGAACTGATCTTGCTCGCTGCGGGTGACGTTGAACTGGCGGGCGACGTTCTCCGCGGTGTTGCCCATCGGGATGTACGCGTCGGGGAAGGTCTCGACCAGGGTCGGGTTCAGCGAGATCTTGTTGCCGCCCATCGGCACCAGCGACATCGATTCGACGCCGCCGCCGATGCCGGCATCCAGCGCGCCAACCGCGATGCGATCGGCGACCATCGACGTCGCCTGCAACCCCGACGAGCAAAACCGGTTGATGGTCATGCCCGCGGTCTCGTCGGGAAGGCCGGCCAGGTGGCCGATCACCCGCCCGATGTTCAAGCCTTGTTCGGCCTCCGGCATCGCGCAGCCGAGGACCAGATCCTCCATCGCCGCCGGGGACACCTCGGCGCGGCGCATGGCTTCCTTGACCACCAGCGCGCCCAGATCGTCGGGGCGGGTGTTGCGCAGGATGCCTTTGGGGGCGCGCCCGATGGGGGTGCGGACCGCCGACAGAATCGCTACGTCGCGCATGGTTAGTTCCTCAGGGGTTTGCTGGTGGTCAACATGTGTTGGATGCGTTCGCGGGTCTTGGGTTCCCCGCACAGCGACAGGAAGGCCTCGCGTTCGAGATCAAGAATCGTCTGCTCGCTGACCAGCGCGCCGGCCGGCACGGCGCCACCGGACAGCACGCGCGCCAGAGCCGAGCCGATTTTTGCGTCGTGTTCGCTGATCTGGTGGGCGCCGGTGAGGTTCTTCATCGATGCACCGATGGTGGCGGCGCCCGCCTCGCCGATGACCCGGATTCGCCGCGGCGGCGGCGGGCGATAACCGGCGCGGGCCAATCCCAGCACCGTCTCCTTGGCGTCGGCAAGCTGCGTCTCGCGCGACATCGACACCGCGTCGGACGGGCGCAGATAGCCAAGGTCACGGCCTTCCTCGGCGCTGGTCGAGACGCGGGCGCGGGCCAGCGTCTCGAACGGCACGCGCACCAGCGACAGCAGATCGAACGTCGGATCGTCGGTGGCCTTCGCCGCCGCACGCGCCGCCAGCTCCATGCAGCCACCGCCGGCGGGGATCAAACCGACGCCGACCTCGACGCAGCCGATGTAAAGCTCGGCCGCCGCGCGCACGTTCTGGCAGCCCAGCACCACCTCGGCGCCGCCGCCTAATGTCAGCCCGAACGGCGCTGCTACCACAGGCACGCGCGCATAGCGGGTCCGCTGGCAGGCGTTCTGAAATCCGAGGACCATCTCGGCGACGCCGGCCATGTTGCCCTGGCCCAGGGCCACCATCAGGCCGAAGAGGTTGGCGCCGGCGCAGAACGCGTCGGGCGACTGGTTGCCGATCACCAGGCCGACGCCGTCGCGCTCCGCCTTGTCGACCGCCTTCATCGTCATGGCGATGATCTCCGGATCGATGGCGTTCATCTTGGCGTGGTATTCCAGGCAAAAAACGCCGTCGCCGAGATCCAGCAGCGACGCGCTGCCGTTGCGTTCCACCTCGCCGCCGCTGGCACGAACGGCGTCCAGCGAGATCTCGCGCGCGTCGGTCGGGACGGGTTTGAAGCCGCCGCGTCCGCCCAGTTGCAACACGCGGCCGGGTTTTTCCTGTTTGTAAAAACGCATCCCTTCGCCCTGGGCGGCGATCTGTTCCTTCACCCAGCCAGGCACGGTGTAGCCGGCCGCTTCCATCTTCGCCGCGGTGGCCTTCACGCCCAACGCGTCCCAGGTCTCGAACGGCCCACGCTCCCAGCCGAAGCCCCAGCGCAGGGCGCGATCGATCTCGACGATGTCGTCGGCGATCTCGCCCAGCCGGTTGGCCGAATAGATCAGCGTCTCGTACAGCACCGTGCGGGCCAGGGCCGACGCGCGGTCGTCGCCGCTGACCACCCGGCGCAGTTTCTCGTCGACGTCCTCGGTGCCGCGGGCCGCGCCGAGCGACGGGTAGCGCGGCTTTTTCTGCGGGCCGTACTCCAGCGTCTTGAGATCAATCTGCAGAATGTCGTCGCCGACCTTCTTGTAGAAACCCTGCTTGGTTTTGCTGCCTAGCCACCGCTTGTCGACCAGCTTGACCAGGACCTCGGGCGGGTTGAAGACCTCGCGCCGTTCGTCGGTGGTCAAGGCGTCGTAGCAGTTCTTGGTCACGTGCATCAGCGTGTCCAGGCCCACCACGTCGGCAGTGCGAAACACCGCGCTCTTCGGGCGGCCGGTGGCGGGGCCAAAGATGGCGTCGACCTCCTCGACCGTGTAGCCCTGTTTCACCGCTTCATCCAGCGTGCGCATCAAGGCGAAGGTCCCGATGCGGTTGGCGATGAAGTTGGGCGTGTCCTTGGCCCGCACCAGGCCCTTGCCCAGCAGGCGCCCGCAGAGATCTTCCACCCGCTCCAGCGTTTCGGGCGCGGTGTCGGCGCCGGCCACGATCTCCACCAGGCGCAGATAACGGGGCGGATTGAAGAAATGGGTGATGCAGAACCGTTTCTTGAAGCCGTCGCTTCGTCCGGTCATGAGATCGGCGATGCGCAAACCGGAGGTGTTCGACGTGACCACCGCGTGGCCGCCGAGTTCGTCCAGGCGGGCATAAAGCTTTTGTTTGATGGCCAGGTTTTCAACGATCGCTTCGATGATGACGTCGCTGCTGGCGGCCGCTGCCGCCAGGTCGTCTTCCAGATTGCCGGTGCTGACCAAGGCGTCGAAGCGGCCGGCGAAGAAGGCCGCCGGCCGCGCCTTGCGTGCGCCTTCCAATCCGGTGTCAGCGATCTTGTTGCGCGCCCGTTTGCTTTCCGCTGCTGCGCCCGGCGCGGCGTCCTTGGCAGCATCCTTGGCAATGATGTCCAGCAGGCGCACCCGCAGGCCGGCGTTGGCCATGTGGGCGGCGATGGCAGCTCCCATGACACCGGAGCCAAGCACAGTGACCTCACCGACCGGAGCGCGATGACTTGCCATGGCCCAGACGATAACCGAGAAACGCGAATTGCGCTCGACCGCGCTCGCCCTTTGGCTGCGGACACCTGGACGGAAAAGTGAATCCGGTCCTTAATAGATGCTCGGTGTTGTCGGTTCGCACGCAGCTTAAATTCTGGTGTTTGGCGATGGTCGCGTTGGCGGCGGTCGGTTGTCGGAACAATTCGGTCCTGACCGGCCTCAGCGTGCAAGTCTCAATGAGCGGCCTCACCGTTGATCAGCTGGCGTTCACGGTCTCGAACTCCAGTGGCAAGCTGGTCGATCACACTCCGCGGCCGAAGATGGCGGCTGGCCGGTTGTCTGATCCTCAGACCATCGAAATCTACCTGCGCGACGACCTGGGCAACACGAGGGTCACATGCGAAGTGGATGGACTATCGGCGAACCGGCTTCTGGCCACCTTTTCGGAGAACGTGCAGCTGGAGACCGGCAAGTTGGTGCCGGTGGTGATCTGTTTGGGAAACGATTGTCACCGCGATGCCGGCACTGACGGCACGGGCCTTGATGCCAAGGCGGACGCGGGGGTCGATGCCGACGCCGCCCGGGTCGATGTGCCCGTCGATCTGTCCGCCGACGCCTCGGCCGACAGAGTCGACGCCGATCCGGTTGACGTGGCGCCCGATGTGTCCGCTGATGGACCCAAGGCCCTCGGGGTTTCGTGCCAGATCGCCGACGAGTGCGACAGCGGCGTCTGCGTCGACGGTGTCTGCTGCGAATCGACCTGCGGCATCTGCCAGGCCTGCAACGTCCCCGGCTCGCTGGGACGGTGCGCGCCGGTGGCGGTAAAAACACCGAGCACCCTTTGCGTCGATCAAACCGCAGCCTTGCCTTGCGGCTACAACGGAACCTGCGACGGTCACGGCGGCTGCTTCCGGCCGGCCGCCGGGCAGATGTGCGCGCCAGCGTCGTGCGCCGGATCGACGTTCAACCCGGTGCGGGCCTGCGATGGGCAGGGCGCCTGCGTGGCGGCGGTGCCGGTCAGCTGCGCACCGTTCAATTGCGATCCCACCGGCGGCTCGCATTGCCGCACCACCTGCTCGGGCGCCGGTGACTGCGTATCCACCGCTCAGTGCAACAACAATAGTTGCGGCGTCAAACCGAAGAAGAACAACGGCGCGGGCTGCACCGCCGACGGCGACTGCAATTCCAATATTTGTTCTGATGGCGTCTGCTGCGACGGTCGCTGCGGCGGCCAATGCCAGTCCTGCACGCTGGCCGGGACCGTCGGACAGTGCAAGCCCGTCCCCAACTTGAAGGGCGATCCGCACGGCATCTGCAAGGACAACGGCGCCGCCACCTGCGGCACCAATGGCCTCTGCGACGGGGCCGGCGGCTGCGCGAAGTATCCCGTCGGCAGCGTCTGCGAGGCGGCCCAGTGCGTGGCCCACGCCATCGTCGGCGCCCGACACTGCGACGCCGCCGGAACCTGCGGCGCGCCGGCGCTCAGCGACTGCGCGCCGTACCGATGCGACCCGGTGACCACCACCTGCTTCACCAGCTGCACCATCGATGCCCAGTGCGCCATCGCCAGCGGAAATAGCTGCAAAAAAGACATGTGCCGCTGACGTCCACCGTCAGCCACCCCCGCGCTTAAGTCGCCCCCGCTCTCTGCCGATCCAGCTTGTGTGTTGCAGGCTGAACGGCGCCCCCGATGGGCGGAGTCCGGCGCCATCGCCGTGCTGATGGCGAACTATTCGGCGATGAGGGCGCTGTGGAAAGGCGACGGGCTCAGCGCGGTGACGTCGGCGCACACCAGAGGAATCGGCGCCTGCCAGAAGTCGGGCCTGATGATGACCGTCAACTACACTCAGTGTCCAGGCGGTAGCCAGTGGCCCAATCAAGCCAACGTCGCGCCGGGGATCGCCAGCCTTTCCTGTTCGGCCGGAGATTTTCATTATTCGCCGACCACCACGGTCTTTGGCGGAACGAACCTCGGGGCCGGGATCAAAAGCGGCCTGAACCCGCTGAACGCCGTCGCCAATACGGGTGAGGTGCGATCCATCGTGGTGTTCACCGACGGTGGCCCGATGTGCTGCGAGAGCCCCGCCGGCGGCGGCACCTGCGGCACCATAAACGGCGGCACCGGGAAGCCCTGGAATCCGTGCTGCGCCGACGGCACCATCACGCCGTGTTCTGACAACACCGGCGGCGCGGCCTGCAAGTGCGCCACCGACATCGCCACGTACGGCGTCTCGCAAGCCAGCGCCGCCCAGGCCGCCGGGGTCGACGTCCATATCCTCGCCTTCGGCAACCAGCCCGGTTGGATCAGCTACGACAAGACGCTCCCGCGCGGGCGCGGCTTCGAGCTCGACACCAGCGACTCGACCAAGCTGTCCGCCAACCTGCTGCAGATCACGAACAACATCCCCGTGGCCTTGGTGAAATGATGAACCTGAGAAACCTTCTGAGACGCGCCGGGCACCCGCTGGCCAAGCGCGACGGCCGTCGAGGCGCCGCCGCCGTCGAGTTCGCCTTGGTGCTGCCCCTGTTCGTGGCGGTCCTGTTCGGCGTCATCGAATACGGCTGGGTCTTTTATCAGAACTTCAGTGTGGCCAGCGCCGTCCGCGACGGCCTGCGGGTGGGCGTCACCGTCGCCGCGGCGGCCACGCCCGATCCGGGGACGACGGCGGTGAAGAGGACGCAGGATCTCCTGACCGGCGTGGGCATCAATCCGGCCGGGGTGACCATCAATGCCATCTACAACGGCTCGACGCCGTCGAAGACCCTGACCTTGAGTGCGACCATGCCTTACAAGGCCTTGATCGGGTTCGTTCCGGTGCCGTCAAAGATCGCCTATTCGATGACCATGCTGCTCGAGCTGCAATAGAGACAGCGACGGAGCCAGCGACGACGCCCGCCGCTGGCAATGACGCTTGATCCGGCGAGGGCATTCTTGCACTCTAATCGCGGCCATGACCGTACCGCCTCTTCCTTATGTCCGTCCGAGACTGACTTTGCTCCTTGCCTTGGCTTTTTCGGCGACGGCGACAGTGGGAAGCAGCCGGTCCGCCGCCGCCGAGGACAGCGCGCCCGATCCGGCGCTGCAAGCGGCGAAAGAATTTTTCGAGACCGCCCAGACGCTGTTTCTGAAAGAACAGTACGAAGCCGCCGCCGAAAAATTCCTGGCCGCGTTCGACAAGAAACCGTTCGCGGCGTTCTTGTTCAACACCGCCGTCTCGTACGAGAAGGCGAAGAAGCTGGACCTGGCCAAGCAGTACTTCGAGCAGTACCTGGAAAAGGATCCGCAAGCTTCAGACGCCGCGCAGGTCAAGGCGCGCATCGAGACCATCAAGACGCTGCTGGAGCCGCCGGCGCCGGCGGTGCCGCCGCCACCCGCGCTCGGACCTGAGGGGACGCCGCTCGGGCCGCCGGCTGGCGCCGCGCCAGGGACGCCGCCGGTAGCACCGCTGGCGGTGTCTGCGCCGTCGCTGCCGGCCATCGACACCAAAGGCCTGGTGGTGATCGATTCGAAACCGCAGGGCGCGACGATTTATTTGAACGACAAGAAGAACGGCGCGTTCGCCCATACGCCCTGGCAGGGCTCGCTGGAATCGCAGCCGGTGCGCTTGTTGCTTGAGTCAAAAGGGTTCAAGCCCGAGCAGCGGCAGATCAGCCCCCGCTCCGACAAGCTGGTCGACGTATACATCGCGCTGTCGGAAGAGCACTACCTCGGTTGGATCGAGATCATCTCCAACGCGCAGGGCGCGCTGGTCTACATCGACAAGAAAGAGATCGGGGCCATCGGCCGCACGCCGTACACCGGCCACCTGAAGCCGGGCAAACACACGATCTATCTCGAGAAGATGGGCTTCAAGCCAGCGGAGATGGTCCTGGACGTCTCGCCGGGCACCGCCACCCAGCACACCATCACCATGCAGCAGGCCGACAACGGCTGGATCAACGTCGTCGGACGCGGGACCTCCGGTGGCCGTTTGCTGATCGACAAGAAGCTCGCCTGCGCCACGCCTTGCCGTGCCGAGGTGTCACCCGGCAAGCACGCGGTGGTGGTGGCCAAGGACGGCATGGAGAACTTCGAGTCGGATCTGGTCGTCGCGCGCACCGTCGAGACCACCATCGAAGTCCAGTTCGTCGCGCGCCCGCCGCGCACCAAGGCGATCACCGCGGCGATCATCGGCGCGGCGCTGCTGGGCATCGGCGGCTACGTTGGTCACCTCGGCCAGTCCACCCGCGACGAGATCAAAAGCGACATCGCCGCCAACAAGCTGATCGACAACGGCGACCCGCGGTACCGGCGCGCCAAGCTGGAGTTCATCGGCGCCGACGTGTTGTTCGGCCTGGGCGCCATCGTCGGCATCTCGGCGGTGGTCAGCTTCATCTATCACGGCGCGGACAGCGTCGGCGTCGTCGACCAGAAGTCCATCTCGCTGGCGCCCGAGGTGATGTCGGGCGGCGCGGGGCTGACCGCGGCGGGGAGGTTCTGATGCGCCGGCGAGGATTGACGTCGCTGCTGGCGGTGTTGAATTTGGCCGCGGTCGGCTGCAACTGGCAGGACGTGGACAAGGATTCGCAGAACACCCCGGTGCTGAGCCTGGGCGCGCCCGGAAACTTCGGGACCAGGGACGACTTCGGCCGCATCGTCATTCCCATCGCCGCCCCGTCGGAGAACGACGGCGTGGCCAGTCGATTCCTGGTCTCGGGCGCCACCGGCACGGCGCTGGCGCTGGTCGAACTCGGCCCCGCCGGCAAGGCCATCGCCACCAACATCGCCTCGCCGGTGTTCACCGGACCGAACAAGACCGACGGTTTTCCGCTGAACGCCATCGCCGAGATCCCGGGACCGAAACCGGGCAAGGTGCTGGCGGCGGCCAAGGCGATCCAGAACGGATCGACGGTGATTTACACCGCGACCCTGGGCGGAACCTTCGACGGCACGGTGTTTCTGGCCAGCGGCGACGAAGCGTGGCTGGGCATCGGAGTGGCGGCCGGCGATTTGAAGGTCGGCGACCCCACCCTGCCGGAATACGTCGTGGCCAGCACCGACCACCTGCATGTCTACGTCGACGGCAAGGTGGACAGCCCGCTGACCTGGCCGGCCGGCGACAGCACCGACTGCCCGGTGGTGCTGCCGGGCATGAACGACACCTCCAAGATTCCGCTCAATCGTCCGATCTTGGTCGGCCACTTCTGGGGGCCGGGCGTCGATCCGCAGATCGCCATCTCGAACTTCGGGATGCACAGCGCGGGCATGGCCTCGATTCAAGGCACCGTATCGTTCTTGGGCGTCAGCGCCACCGGTCTTTCCTGCCTGGGAACGATCACTGGCGCGGAAGAATATTTCGGTCAGGCGATCGCCGTCGGCGATTTCAACGGCGACCTCAAGACGGATCTGATCGTCGGGGCGCCGCCGCAGAACGCGTACGTATTCCTGGGCCCGCTGACGGGCGCGCCGCTCGGGATCAAGCTGCAGAGCGATCCCGCCGTGGCCACGCAGTTCGGGGCGTCGGTTGGTTCGATCAATCTCGACGGCGCCGGTCCGGACCTGGCCATTGTCGGCGATCCCAGCGCGGCGGTGTCCGGCAATCTGGGGGCGGGGATGGCCCAGCTCTACAGCCTTGGCGGCAGCGCGCCGACGGTCACCACCGGGATGTTGCTGGCGGCGCACGATCCGGCAGCCAACGCCGCTTACGGCGCCAGCGTCACCGGTCTTCCGTTCTGCGGCACCTGCGTCACCGGATCGGCGCCGCGCATTCCGGTGGTGGGTGCGGGCGGGCGCGTCCTGACGTACTTCACGCTGGGCAAGACCGATCTGCGAATGAAGCCCTAGCCGCGGCCCTCAACGAACGCACCATGCGCGTCTCCAGCCTCCTGCGCCCGGACCTGGAAGAGACGCTGCGCACGAACCCGGCCCACGTCGCCGCGTTAGCCGACGAGCTGCATGCCTCCGATCTGGCCGAGCTGATCGAACAGCTGGCGGACGAGCAGGCCGGACTGATGCTGGCGGCGCTGCCGGTTCCGCAGGCGGCGGCCACGCTGGATGTGATGGACCACGCGCGCCGCCAGCAGCTTGTGCCGCTTTTGGACAAGGCGCTGGCCGCGCGCATCGCCGACGCCATGTCGGCCGACGAACGCGCCGATCTGTTTCAGGCTCTGCCCGAAGAGCTGCAGGCCGACTTGCTCGGACGCCTGCCCAATGCGGCGTCGAAAGATGTCCGCGAGCTGATCCGTTATCCCGAGACGTCCGCCGGCGGTCTGATGACCACCGACTATGTCGCGTTGGATCCGCAGATGACCGTCGAACGCGCCATCGACGAGGTCCGGCGCACCGCCGCGCAGAAGGAGACCATCTACGAAGCCTACGCCGTCGATCCCAACGACACGCTGCTGGGCGCGGTGTCGTTGCGTGATCTGGTGCTGGCGCGCGCCGGCCAGCCCATCTCGGCGGTGATGAACCCGGACGTCATCTCGGTGCCGCCGGAGATGGATCAGGAAGAAGTGGCCCGCCTGTTCGAGCACTACAACATGCTGGCGCTGCCGGTGGCGGACGCCACGCGCAAGCTGCTGGGCATCGTCACCGTCGACGACGTGGTGACGGTGATGAAAGAAGAGCAGGCCGAGGACATCCAGAAGCTGGGTGCCGTCGCGCCAACCGAGGAGCCGTACTTCAAGACCGAGTTCTGGACCTTCGTGCGCAAGCGGGCCGGCTGGCTGATCGCCATCTTCATGGGCGAGATCCTCACCGCCAGCGTGCTGGAACACTATGAAGGGGCGCGCAAGGCCTTCTCGGCCATCGAGGTGTTCGTCCCGCTGATCATTTCGTCGGGCGGCAACACCGGCAGCCAGGCCTCGGCGCTGGTGATTCGCGGCATCGCGCTGGGCGAGTTCGGACCGTGGGACGCCTTCAGGATCCTGTGGCGCGAGGTGCGGATGGGATTTGTGCTGGGCTTGTTCCTGGGGCTGATCGGTTTCACGCGCGCGCTGGTGGTCGGCCACAGCGGCGGCGGCGGCATGGCCTCGGCGGTCGGTCTGGCGCTGGTGGCGTGCGTGACGTTCGGGTCGGTCGTCGGCGCCGGGTTGCCGCTGCTGATCAAACGCCTCGGCCTGGATCCCGCGGTCTCGTCGGGGCCGTTCATCGCGTCGCTGGTCGACGTGTTGGGGATCGTGATCTATTTGAAGATCGCGATTTTTATTCTCGGCAGCAGCTGAGGCCGCGAGGGAATCTTGTGGCCTGCGCCGGCTACGCCAGATCGGATCAGCGCATGCGCGTGCGGCGCGAATGCTTGCCGCGGCGGCTTTTGTCGCTGCGGTTACTGGCACCACTGCTGGCGGCTGCCGGATGTTCGCTGCCGTTCATGGCCAGGAAGTCGTCGATGGCATCGTGCTGCTTGGGCGCTTCGGCGTGAGCGGCCGGCTTCTTCACCGGCAGCTTCACCGACCCGGCGGGCGCCGGTTTCTCGATGTCCATGGTGGGCAGGGTCGATGACGCCGGGGCGGCCACGCCTTGCGGGCGGACCGGCTTGCGGCTGGGCGCCACCTTCGGCTTGGCGGCCTCATCGCGGCGCGCTTGCTCCTGCAGCGCGGCGATCTTGGCGTGATCGATCTTCTTGTCGTTGTTGGGACCGACGACCTTGTCTTCCCACTGCAACGTCTTGTGGATGCCGTCGGCACCCACCTCTTTTTCTTTGCTGGAATCCCCGGCCCGGACAGGCGCCGCGCGCAAGGAAACCAAGAACAAAGTCAGGCTAGCAAGAACCACTGCCGAGACGGACTTCGACCGCATGGGGGACCTCCGCGGTGTGAAGTGACCATTATCACCCACAGAGATCCGGTTTCAACCACAATGTGGCGCCCTAACCACCCCCCAGGCGATTAACCAGGTCATTCAGCATGTTTTCGCCCAGTCCGGCCGGGGTGCAGCCACCATGCGCCGTGCAGACCCGGTCGATGGTCTGATCGGCCAGCTGTTTCTTCAGCGCCCGGATGGACGCCCGATTCTCCTCTGGATGCGCGTCGAACATCGACGGTGTCGGCTCCAGGCGGCCTTCCTTCAAGAGCATGATGTCGCCCGGGAACAGCACGCCGTCGAACAGGTAGGCGAACGATCCGCGGGTGTGTCCGGGAACCGGGATGGCCAGCACCGACTTGCCGCCGCCCACGTCGACGGCGGCTTTTTCCTTCAGCGGATTGGTGATGCGCGGCAGGGGAGGCGCCGCCAGGACCGCGGTCATCAGCTTGACCAGCAGCCCATCCGGCGATTCCTTGCCCGTGGCCAGGCCGACGTCGCCGGCGCCCAGGTAAGTCCTGGCGTCCGGAAACTGCAGCGCGCCGGCCACGTGGTCAAAGTGTCCGTGGGTCAGAAAGATGTCCTTCACGTCGGCGTGGCTGGCCTTGAGCTGGGTCAAGATGGCGTCGACAGGATGCGCGGCCGAGTCGGCGCCGCTGTCGAACAGGATGACGTGGTCACCGACGCGCGCGCCGTAGACGTAAATGCTGCCCATGTGTTTGGTGGCCACCAGGTTCGGCTTCACCTCGATGACCGGAGCGACCTTGTCGCGTGAATAGCGCAGCCCGATGACGCCGCCACCGACGACCGCGGCCAGCACCAGCAGGAAAAACAGAAACCCCTTCAGCTTGCCCATCTTGGCGGCAGAATCCGTCCTTGTGGCGGCGGAATCAAGCTGTCAGTCGCATCGCCAGCGCGGCCGCCGCGGCGATGCAATCATTGACGCCGACGCCGAACAAGGTCTGACCAATCAAGTGCAGGTGCGGCTGGCGCGCCAGATCGGCCTCGGCGGCAGCGACCAGCGCGGCGTGGCCCGGCCGATACTGCGGCAGGCCGGCTGGGTGGCGCCAGACGCGGACGAAGTCGGGATCGCGGTTGAGGCCGGCCACCCGCCCGATGTCATCGACGGCGATGGCGGCGATGGTGTCGTCGCTCTTGTTCACCACGTCGGGGCAGAACGTGCCGCCCAAGATCGCCCGCAATAAAACGGCGCCTTCGGGGGCGCGGTGCGGGAAGATCGACGTCTCATACTGGCAGCCGAGCAGGTAATCGATGCCTTGCTCGCGCGGGACGATAAAGCCATAGGCAGCGAGATCCATTCCCAGCGCCGGCTCTGCGCTGTGAAAGCCGAGCGACACCACCGCGGCCGGCGCGTGCGGCACCGCGCGGAGAGACGCCGCGGCGCGCGGAGCCAGGTCATCCAGCAAGGCCGCGCTGGCCGCACCCGAGGCGGCGATCACCACCGCGTCGGCGTCGACGGAAGCGGGACCACCATCGATGGCGATCGACCAGCGATTCTGGCGTCGTTCGATCGCCCGTGCGCTGCCGGCAATCAGGCGATCGCCGAGGCGGGTGGCGATGGCGCCGGTCAGTTCTTGCAAGCCATCCGGGAACGAGACGGTCTTGCCGGCGCCGCCGCCCTGTTTGCGCGCGGCGATGGCCCCGCGCAGGATGCTGCCGGCTTCGCGCTCGAAGCCAGCGATGCGGGGCAGCGCGGCTTGCACGGCCAGCGTGGCGGCGTCGGCGGCATAAATTCCGATCACCGCCGGCGCCAGCAGGTGTCGCGCCGCTTCCAGGCCGAAACGGCGCGTGCCGAAGGCCAGCACCGTCTCGTCGGGATCGACGGCCTTCGGCCGCTTGATGAATGGTTCGCGCAGCAGACGCAGCTTGCCGCGCCAGCTGAGCAGCGACGAACGCAGCAGCGCCGGTGGGCTCAGCGGCAACGGTTGCAGGCGGCCATCGCGATACAGAAACCGCCGCTTGGCCGTCGGCAGCGTGGCCAGCACGCGCGCCGACAAGCCCAGGTCTTCGATCAACCGCCGCGTGGCCGGCGCGCTGTCCAGCAAGGCCTGCGGTCCGGTCTCGCAGAGAAATCCATCGTGCCGTTCGCTGCGCACCACGCCGCCCGGTGGCGTGCCCGGTTCGATGCACGCCACGTCATGGCCGCTGGTGCCGAGGGCGTGGGCGGCGGTCAGGCCCGAGATGCCGCCGCCGATCACTGCCACCCGCACGCGCGTTTGCTCCTAGGCCCAGCCCTGCGCGCGCGCCACGTCGGCGGTCAGCTCGGCCAGCGCGCCGATGAAGGCCGGGTGGCAACCGACGGTTTTCGCGCGGGCAAAATGGGTGATGCCACGTTTTGTGGCTCGCTCGCGATAGAGGATGTCGATCTCTTGCAGCGTCTCGATGTGTTCGCCGGTGAAGGCCACCGGCACCACCACCACCGCCCGGTGCCCGTTTGCGGCCAGGGCGTCGAGTGCTTCTTCGGTGTACGGCCCCAGCCACTTTTGGCGGCCGACCCGGCTTTGAAACGCCAGCTGCGATCGGTTGCCCAGGTTCAACTGCCGGCTGACCGCCGCCACCGTTTTTCTGATCTCGTCCAGATACGGATCGCCGCGCCGGATGTACGCCTCGGGCAAGCCGTGGGCCGAGAACAGCACCGGCGCCTCGGCACGTGACGTCTCTGGCAGCGTGGCGATGGCGTCGCGCACCCGATCGCACAACGCCTCGATGTAACCGGGCGCGTCCGGATAATTGCGCACCGCCGCCAAGGCGATCGAACTTTTCGTCTGGGCCAGCGCCCGCGCCAGCAATGTCATCGACGAGCCGGTGGTGGTCTTTGAATAGTGGGGATAAAGCGGCAAGGCGATGGCCCGGGTGATGCCATCGCCGATCATCGCGGCGACCGCCTCTTCCGACAGCGGATGCCAGCAGGCCATCGCCACGTAGGGACGGGCGGCGATTCCTCGATCGCGTAGCGCGGTCGCCACGGCGGCGATCTGCCGGGCGGTCTCCTCGCCGATGGGCGATTTGCCGCCGATCTGTTGATAGGCGGCCCGTGAAAACGGCGCCCGCCGCTTGGCGATCAGCCAGGCCAGCAGCGGCTGCAGCGGTTGCGCCCAGCCGAGTTGAATCACCTCCGGATCGCCGAACAGCCGGCGCAGGAACGGCTCGACCGCCTCCGGTGAGTCGGGACCGCCCAGGTTCAAAGCGACCACCCCGATGGGCACTGGGTTCTGGTGCGCGCTCATGCGCCGCGCACGGCGCGCACCAGCGCCTCGACGCTGGCGATCGGCGTTTCCGGCGTGATGCCGTGGCCCAGGTTGAAGATGTGCCCGCGTCGCCCGCCGCGCCGGACCACGTCCGCGGCGCGCGCTTCGATCTGATCAATCGGGCCCAGTAACACGGCCGGATCGAGGTTGCCTTGCACCGCTGCCGCGCCGCCCAAACGGGCCCGCGCCTCGTCGAGGGGCAGGCGCCAGTCGACGCCGTAGACATCGGCGCCGATGCGTCCGATGCGATCGAAGATGGTTGTCGCGCCGTTGGCGAAGTAGATGACCGGCACGCCGGTGGCGCGCACGCTGGCGATCAGCGCCGCCGTCGGCTCGCGCACGAATTCGTCCCAATCTTCGACCGAGACGATCCCCACCCAGGAATCGAAGATCTGGATGGCCTGCGCGCCCGCCGCCACCTGCGCGCGCAGGTAATCGGCGGTGGCGTCGCCGATCAGCTTCAGCAGGCGGCGCGCCTCCGTCGGGTGGCGGTAAAAGAACCCTTTGGTCTCGAGGAAATTCTTCGCCGTCTTGCCCTCGACGGCGTAGGTGGCGACGGTGAAGGGCGCGCCGGCGAAACCGATCAGCGGCGTTTCCCCCAGCGGCGCGCGCAGCTCGGCGATGGTCTCCAGCACGAAGTCGGTTTCCTTCGCCGGATCAAAGCGTCGCACGCGTTCCAGATCGGCGGGCGTGCGGATCGGCTGCGGCAGGCGCGGGCCTTGTTCGGTGAACTGCACCTCGAGGCCCATCGCCTCCAGCGGCACCAGCAGATCGGAGAACAAGATCGCGGCGTCGAAGCCAAAGCGCCGGATCGGCTGCAGCGTCACCTCGGCCGCCAGCCTGGGCGTCTTGCACAGGTCCAGGAACGACACCCCGGCCCGGACCGCGCGGTACTCCGGCAGGTATCGCCCCGCCTGGCGCATCATCCACAGCGGGGGACGTTCGGTGGTTTCGCCGCGACAGGCTCGCAAAAACAGGGGTTCCATCGCTTTTGCTACTCTAACCCGCGATCCGCAAAAAACGCAGCCTCGCCGTTCAGCCGGTGGCGGGCGCGTACCGTCCCACTTCGACGTAACGTTTGTGTTCGCTGTCCCAGCAGAACTGGGCGGCGCCGCGGGCGCCGTCGGCCTGGACGTCGATGACCACATACTCGACGGGGTAGCTGGGCTCGCCGTCAAGCTGGGCCGCCGCCTGATCGGTTTCGCTGAAGTAGGCGCCCACGTTCACGTGCGAGTGGTAGACAATCTTCGCCGGCGCCTCCCCGCGCAGGCTTTTCTGTAGCCGAAAGAGATCGGGCGCGTCCAGGTTGTACGCGGTGCGGGCGTCGCGCGGGTTGCGGACCGGATCCTCGGCGTGCAGCCGGTCTTGAATGTTGGGGCAGGCCGCGGCGTTGTCGGCGATCGCTTGGCCGCGCGGACCATAGATGATCCCGCAGCACTCCTTCGGGTAGTCGCGGCGGGCGTGCTCGTAGATGGCCTGCAGGGCCTCGGCGGTGACGACCGGGTGGGGCGGGGCGGGTTTGGCGGCGGTGCTCATGACGAATGGTCGGCTCGTTTACGATTTGCTTACGGACGGGGCGTCTGCTTGTTGACGGGCGCCTCGAAGTAGCGATCGGCCCGATCAGGGAACAGCGTCACCACCACGCCCGGCTGTCCGGTGGCGTGCAGGCGCTTGGCGATACGCAACGCCCCGGCCAGCGCGCCGCCCGACGAATGCCCGACCAGCAAGCCTTCTTCCTTGGCCAGCCGCTCGGAGACCGCCCACGCTTCGTCGGTGTCCATCGGGATGACGCCGTTCAATTCTTCGGGGTGATAGATCGGCGGCACCAGGGAGCTCGCCATGTGCTTGAGGCCTTCCAGGCCGTGCAAGGCGTCGTCGGGCTCGACCGCCCACACTTCGATGTCGCGGCGGTATTCCTTCAAGCGCCGGCCCGTGCCCATCACCGTGCCGCTGGTGCCGATGCCGGTGGCGAAGTGGGTGACGCGCCCATCGGTCTGCTCCCAGATCTCGCGGCCGGTGGTGTTGTAATGAGCCAGCGGGTTCGACGGGTTCGAATACTGGTCGGGGTAATAAAAGGCGCCTGGGTTGTCGGCCACCATCTGGCGGCACAGGCGAATCGCCCCGTCCGAGCCTTCCATCGGATCCGAGAACACCAGCTTGGTCCCGAAGGCCTCGGTGATCTTGCGCCGCGCCCACGAGACGTTGCCGGGCATCACCAGCGTCACCGGATAGCCCATCGCCCCGCCGATCAGCGCGTAGGCGACGCCGGTGTTGCCGCTGGTGGAATCGATGATGGTCTGTCCCGGCTTGAGGGCGCCGGTGCGGATGGCGTCCTTGATCATCTGGTAGGCCGCCCGGTCCTTCACCGAACCGCCGGGATTCAGGAACTCGCACTTGGCCCAGATTTCTACGTTGGGCGTCTCGCAGTCAAAGGCGCGCAAGCGGACGATGGGCGTGTCGCCGATGAGATCGGTGATGCGCTCGGCGACGCGCAGGCGGGCGCGGCGCAGAGTCTCCATCTGCATGACCTGCTCGGCGGCCGAGCGAATGACATCGATGGCGTTGTTCATGACGATCGAAGACGAAAGCGCATCACGCGAACGACATCTCGCTGTCGTGGCCGCCGCAGGCGAAGCAGGCGGGTGACCAGGGGAGCTCGGCGGCGCGCAGCGGGCGGCCGTCCAGCGGCAGGCCGAGGTGGCGCGCCGGCGCCGTGCCGCCGTTGCCGAGGAGCACGTGCAGGATCTCCGTCGCCGCCAAGGTGCCGGCGACGATCGCCGCCGCGCCTTCGCTGGGCGGCGCCGAGGCTTGCGCCGGCACGTCCAGCGGCGCGTGCGGGCAGGGGCCGTTCTTGCGAAAGGCGATGAGCTCCACGCCTTCGTCGCGCCCGCGCACCGCCACCACCGGCAGGCCCCGACGGACCGCCGCCCGCAGCAAGGGATCGTCGTCGAACCCCGAGCGCAACACGGCGTCCACGCCGTCCAGCACCGCCAGCCAGGCCGCGCCACCCTCGGGCAGCGCACCATGCTCGATCGCCACGTCGGGGTTGGATCCGCGCAGCTCGTCGTCGACGGCCGTCGCGCCGCCGTCCAACCAGCGCAGCCGTCCGACGCCCGCCGCCGCCAGATAGCGCGCGGCGGTCTCCGCCGTCAGATCGGCGCCCACCACGGCCACCCGCGCCGCCAGCAGCCGCCGCTGCCCGTCGGGTCCGATCTCCGGCAAAGCGATCTGCCGCGCGAAACGAGAAACAACGTCGGCGTTCATCTAGCCGCCGGCGATGGCCGGGACGATGGAGATCTCGTCGCTGTCCTTGACCGGCGTCTCAAGATTTTTCAGGAAGCGGATATCTTCGTCGTTGGCGAAGATGTTCACGAACCGCCTCACCTGGCCGCTGTCGTCGCAGATGCGTTCTTTGATGCCCGGGTACTGGGTTTCCAGGCTGGCGATCAGCGCGCCGATGGTGCTGCCCTGGGCGGTGACTTCTTCTTTCCCCTGCGTCAGCTTGCGCAGCGGGGTGGGAATTCTGACGGTGGGCATGTCCTCTCTCCTCTTTACGACTTCAGTTTGGATTGCGCTTCATCGAAATCAGACAGCCGGGGTCCGATTGACACCGGTTCGGGAAGCTGGCCGACCAGCGGATCTTGCGTCTTCATGCCGTTGCCGGTGACGCACACCACGATGGGGCCGTCGTCGCGGCCGATCTTGCCGTCGTTGATCAGGCGGATGGTGGCGCCCAGGGTCACGCCGCCGGCGGTCTCGGCGAAGATGCCTTCGGTCTCGGCCAGAAGGCGCATCGCCGCGATGATCTCCGGATCGTCGGGCTTGGCCGCCCAGCCGCCCGAGTCGATGATGGTCTGGCGGGCGTAAAAGCCGTCGGCCGGGTTGCCGATGGCCAGCGACTTGGCGATGCTGGTGGGCGTCTTCACCGGGCGGATCTGCTCGCGGTTCTCGAGGACCATGTCGACGATGGGCGAGCAGCCGGCCGCCTGCGCGCCATGGATCTTCGCCTTGCGCGATCCCGAGGCCAGCAATCCCAGCTTTTCGAATTCGGCGAAGGCCTTGCCGATCTTGGTGACCAGCGCGCCGCCGGCCATCGGGACCACCACGTGGGCGGGGGTCTTCCAGCCCAGTTGCTCGGCGATCTCGAAGCCGTAGCTCTTGGAACCCTCGCCGTAAAATGGTCGTAAATTCACGTTGACGAAGCCCCAGCCGTACTTGCCGGCGATCTCCGAGCACAGCCGGTTGACGTCGTCGTAGGTGCCTTTGACGGCAAAGACGCGGGCGCCGTAGACGATCGTCCCCAGCACCTTGGCCGGCTCGAGATCGAAGGGAATCAGAATCACCGCCGGCATCCCGGCGGCGGCGGCCTGGGCGGCTGTTGCATTGGCCAGATTCCCCGTCGACGCGCAGGCCACCACGTCAAGGCCGAACTCGCGCGCCTTGGACACGGCGACGGAGACCACGCGGTCCTTGAACGACAGCGTCGGATAATTGACGGCGTCGTTCTTCACCCACAGCTCGCGCACGCCCAGTTTTTTCGCCAGGCGATCGGCGCGCAGCAGCGGCGTCATGCCGGTGGCCAGGCCCACCGCGGGCGGACCGTCCAGCGGCAAGAGCTCAGCGTAGCGCCACATCGTCTTCGGCCGCGATTCGATGAGGGCGCGGGTCAGCACCTTGCCGATGGCGGCGTAGTCGTAGGTCACCTCCAGCGGACCGAAGCAGAACTCGCAGACGTGGACCGGCGCCTTGGGGATCTGGTTGCCGCATTCGCGGCACTGCAGCCCTTGAACGAACGATGCCTGCGCGTTGCTTCCTACCAATGCTGTGCTCATCGACGACCTCTTTTGCTCCCTGTTGATCAGACCGGACAGCCGGCCGCCGGATAGTCCGCTGGATCCAACCGACGAATGAGCGGGCTTTCCCCGCAAACGCGGCACAGCGGATTTGGTTTGAACGTGACGGCGCGGGCGATCATGCCCGGCGAATCATACTGGATGAGACGCCCGATGAAGGCGGGACTTTCGCCGCGGCAAAGCCGCACCGCTTCCGCTCCTTGCAGCGCGCCGACCACGCCGGGCACCGGACCCAACACGCCGGCCTCGGCGCACGACGGGCCGACGCCGGGCGGCGGCAGCTCTTCGAACAGGCAGCGGTAACAAGGATGGCCGCCCGCCGGCACGGTCAGCAACTGTCCGCCGGTGCCGACCGCCGCGCCGTGGACCAGCGCCTTACCGGCCAGCACCGCGGCGTCGTTGGCCACGAACTTGGTGGCGAAGTTGTCTGAACCGTCGACGATCACCTGATAGCCGGCGATCAACGCGCCGGCGTTGGCGGCGTCGAAGCGCGCCACCTGCGGGACGACCTCGACGGTGGGGAAGCGTCGCTTCAGCGCCGCGGCCAGCGACGTCGCCTTGTATTGCCCGACCGTGGCCACGCTGTGCAGGATCTGCCGGTGCAGGTTGCTGGCATCGACCCGATCGTCGTCGACGATGCCGATGCGCCGCACACCACCGGCCGCCGCCGCCAGCGCCGCTGGGCAGCCGAGGCCACCCGCGCCGATGATCAGCACGCTGTTGTTGCTGGCGTTGTTCATTCGAAGTACGCGTCCGAGCTGAAATAGCGTTCGCCGGTGTCGCAGAGGATGGTCACCACGGTCTTGCCAGGCCCCAATTCCCGAGCCACGTCGAGGGCGATCTTCACCGACGCCCCGGCGGAGATCCCGACCAGTAAACCTTCGCGCCGGGCCAGCGCCAGCTTGGTGTGCTGGGCGTCGATCTCCGAGATGGTGCGGATGTCGGTGATCACCGAACGATCGAGGATCGCCGGGATGAAGCCGGCGCCGATGCCGTCGATGCGGTGCTCGCCGGCGGGGCCGCCCGACAAGACCGCGCTTTTCTCCGGCTCGACGGCGACGATGCGCACGCCGGGAAAGCGTGCGCGCGCCACCTGACCGACGCCGGTGATGGTGCCGCCGGTGCCCACGCCGTGCACGAACGCATGCAACGATCGCGTCCCCAGTTGCGCCAGGATCTCTGGCGCGGTGGTGCGGCGGTGCGCTTCGACGTTGGCCGGGTTGTTGAATTGCTGGGGCATGAAGGCGCGGGGGTTCTGGCGACAGATCTCGTTGGCCTTCTCGACCGCGCCGCGCATCACCGCCGCCGCCGGCGTCAAGTGCACCTCGGCGCCGTACGCTTTCAAAAGCGCGCGGCGTTCCAGCGACATGTTGTCCGGCATGGTGAGGATCAACCGATATCCCTTGGCCGCCGCCACCAGCGCCAGGCCCACGCCGGTGTTGCCCGAGGTCGGCTCGACGATCACCGATTCGCCGGGACGCAGCCGGCCTTCGCGCTCGGCCGCTTCGATCATCGACAGGGCCACGCGATCCTTCAACGAGCCGCCGGGGTTGAACTGCTCGCACTTGCAGAACACGTCGGCCATCGACGCATCGGTGAGATGGCGCAGCCTGACCAGGGGCGTTCCTCCGATCAGCTCGAGCATGCTGCTCACCGCGATGGCCGGCATTGAGGCGGCGGAGGATAGCACCTTGGGGGCGGCGGGGCGTCTTGTTTAATAGACGTGGGGTTTCTTGCTTTGATTTGCGTTGGTCTGCTTGCTTGGCGCGGTCGCGCGGTGAGAGCGGCTCTGCTCGCTGCGGTTTGGGGGCGGGCGAGGCCGGGGGGCTTGGTCGGCGGCGGCGGTCGCCTTCGGATGGCTGCGCCATCCATGGCTCCCTCGAAGCGCTGCGCTGGCAAGCGGCCCCGGATGGCCGCAGCGCTTCGCTAACGCCCGCCAACCAACCCCCCGTCCTCGCCCGCGCCGAGGACCTCCGCTCACCCCGCCTGGGGCGCTTCCAATCCCTCAAACAAATGTTGCGTCGAATTGATCCGAAAGGCGTCCTCGTAAGCGGAGCAAACGGAGGCGTCAAGGCGCGGCGGGGCGTGGGGTGTTCGATCGGCGGGGCGCTCGAGGACGTCACGGATGGGCAGCCATCGAAAGACGCCCGTCCCCGCCGATCGAACACCCCACGCCCCGCCGCCCCCAAAAGCCACAGCGAGCGCAGCGTTTCCTACGCCGCCCGTCGCGAAAAAAAAACGAAGACGCTACGGCCGCTCGCCGATGTCGATGATCGAACAGGCCTGGATGGTGTTTAGCCCCAGGCGCTCCGCCTCGGCTACCAGCTCTTCGCTCTCGGACCCCGGATTCAAAAAGATCTCCGCGATCCCCTTGCGCTGGAAATCCGGCAGGAGGCCCATCCCAATCTCCGGCGGCACGTACACCGTCGCGCGATCCACCGCGCCCGGAATGTCCGCCACCGAACGAAAAACCGGCAACCCTTCGATGATGGTCTCGGTGGGGTTCACCGGATACACCGTCCAGCGGCGCCGCAGGTACGCGCGCACGGCGCGGTTGCCGTATTTGTGCGGGTTCTGCGAGGCGCCCACCACGGCCACGCTGGGCATGATCACTCCGCCGGTTTGCCGCAGACGTTGCAGCGCCCATCGGCGCCGATGACGCCCAGGCAGGTCCCGTCGCTGCACAGTTGCCGATCCGGGTTGAAGCCGCTGGCCTCGTCCAGGCGAGCCACGTCGCCCAGCGTGCGCGGCAAGGTCATGTCGTCGTTTTCGTCCTTGCCACCGCTGTCCCAGGTGATGGCCCCGCTGTCTGCCGCCGCCGGATCGTGATCGGGACCGGCTGGCATCCCGCACACCTTGCAGCGCCCCTCGTCGCCGATCAGGCCCACGCAGGCGCCGTCCGGACACAAGCGCCGGCGCGTCGGATCGAATGCAGTCTCATCGGTCGACATCATTGTCATCAAGGTTAGCGCGAATCGGGCGGCGCCGGGGCCTTGCTCTGCTCGAATCGCCGCAGTTCTTCCAGGGCCAGGTCGATCTCGTTGCCGATCGGGAACGTGTCCTCCGCGGTGTGCACCTTCTCGGGCGGGCGCGGACGGAAGACCAGGTTGACGATGGCGGTGACCGGCGCGTCGCTGCGGGTGGCCCGCGGGACGTCCAGGGCGAACGCCGACTCGCGCAAGCAATTTTCGATCGCCGGCGAGCCCAGCGTCGACGATTCGATGTGCGCCGCCGCCACCTCGCCGCGGACAAGATCGATGGCCAACCGTACCCGCCCGCTGAGGTCGCGCGCCGCCGGCGTCGGGGCCGGACGATTCTGGTAGCAGGCGCGGGCCCGGGGCATGAACGCCAGGGCCAGCGTGTTCTGCACCACCGCGCGATCGACGCTGCCGCGGCCGTCGTCGGCAACCGCCGCCTCGGCGGCGGGGGCCACGGTCTCCGCCAGCACGGTGACGTGCGCGCCGCCCAAGAACCAGGGCGCGGCGGTGACCGGGTCGCTGATTTTCCCGCCGGATCTTTCGGTCGGTCTTTCCAGCAGCGGCTCCAACCACGCCGTGGGCACCGGCACCGTCGGCAGTGACACCGCGGTCTCGCCGCCGTTCCGCCGGGCGCGCAGCACAATGGCCGGCGGTGCCCGCGTCGGCCAGCGATCGATGGCGCTGGCGCCGTCCCCCGGGGAAAGATGCGCGCTGACCGCGCGATGGTCTTCGCCGTCGATCACTTGCACGCGAAAGAGATCGCCGCCGCGCTCCAGCGCGTCCATCGCCGCGCGCACGCCGTCGGGGATCTGGCCAGCGCTGACGTCGCGCAGGATCCCCCCGCGGGAGGCCACCACCTTCTGCAGGGCTTTGCGCGCCGCCGGCGGCGGCGGTTCGTCGTCGTCGCCGCGCACCAGAAATGTGGCCACGGACAGGTGCAGACCAGCCGCCGCGCCCAGCGCGCCATCCCACTCGTCACCGCTCGGCGGGTCGGACAACGCGCCGTCCGTGATCAAGACCAGCAATGTGCGCGGTGCGAACGCCGGCGTCGCCTTGCGCAGGCGCTCGCCGGCGGCGCGCCAGGCGGACGTCAGGTCGGTGCCGTTGGCCAGCCGATCGGGGACCATCTCGGCGTCCAGGGCGCCGAGGGCTTCGCTGGTGGCGGCGCGCGGGGAACCGAACAGCGGTTTGGTGGCGCGATCGAAGAACAGAACGTCGAAGGACGTGTCGGGCGCCAGCGCTTCCAGCAGCTGACGGGCCAGGTCGCGCTCGGCAGACAAGCCGGGCAATCCGACGCTGCGCGAGCGATCGATCAGGAACAGCACGCTGGTGGGATCGTCGATCCGGGGCCCCGCTCGAGCAGCGGCGACGACAGCCAGGGCATGCGCGCCGCCGGTCAGGTGGGCGATGGCGGCCATGCCGGCGACGGCGCCGTTGGTTTGCTGGACCGTCGTGCCGTCGACCCGCGGCAGAAAGGACACCTCCCAGGCCGCGCGCGCCGGCGCCTGGCCGGTGCCATGGATGGTGGTCCGGTGGGGCGTGCCGGCGACGCGCTGGCCGGGCAGGGCCAGATCGCTGGCGTCGAACGCCGCGACGGTGACCGCCGCCGCCTGCGGCGACAACTCTGACGAGGCCGGAAAACGCAGCCGCAGCCGATCGCCCGCCGGCTCTAGCAAGGCGCTGAAGCGATACCGCAGCAGCGGATCGCTTTTTTTTGCGCCGGGCGACCACAGCACGCGGACGCGGTGGGTGGTGCCGGCCTCGGGTGCCTCGGCGACAGCGGTCAGGCCGCGCGCTTGCAATTGATCGGCGTAGGCGGCGCGGGCGTGGCCAGCCTCGTCGCGGTTCAGCACGCGCCAATGCCCGGCGCCTCCGGGATCTTTCACCGCGATTGACAGCAACGCCGCGTGCGGCGGCAGCGTCACGTCCACCAGCGCCTCGGCGGCGTCGGGTCGGCCGCCGGGCGCCGGCGCCAGGGCACGCGTGACCTCGACCAGGGCCACCGGCCCGCGCAGTCGAATGGCCACCGCGTAACCGGTGACGGGAGTGGAGGCCGCCGCCGCCGGGTTGCCGGCCGCCAGTGCACACACCGCCGCTGCCAAAAATCTCGGACAGAAGGCGCGAACGGAGTAAGTTTGAGGCATCATCGCCGCAGAGGCGGAGCATAGCTTTCGCCAATCAAAGCGTCATCAACATCGCACGAAGGTATGGCGAAGATCGTCGAAACAAACGCTGGGGCCGCGGTCGAATCCGCGGTGAAATCTGCGGTCGAGGTTTTGACGAAGGGCGGCGTGATCGCCTTTCCCACCGACACGCTTTACGGGTTGGGCTGCGCCTTCGGCCAGCGGCGGGCCACCGATCGCATCCGGCTGATGCGCAACCTTGATCTCAAGCGCCGTCCGCTGACGTTCCTTCTGCCCGATCTCGGCCAGGTGGCCCACTACGCGGTGGTCACCACCGAGGCCTATCGCATCCTGTCGCGCATCTTGCCTGGTCCTTATTGCATCGAGCTTGGCGCCACGCCGGCGGTGCCGGATCCGTTCGTGGTCGGCCAGCGTCGCAACATCGGCGTGCGCGTCCCCGCCCACCCGGTCTGCGAGCGCCTGCTGTGGTCGCTGGGCGCGCCGTTGCTGACGGCGACCGCCAAGGGCCGCGACGATCGCTTGCTGCGCACCGCCGCCGAGATCGACGAGGAGTTCGGCAGCGAGGTGGACCTGATCCTGGACGGCGGTCCGCTCTTGGGTCCGCCGTCGACGGTGATCAGCCTGCTCGATGACTGGGTGCGGGTCTTGCGACAGGGCAAGGGCCCGACGGAAAACCTGGTCGGGTAGGGCGAGTAGGGCGGCGGCCTTTGCCGCGGCGGTGCGCTTACGGCCGCAGCAGCAGTCAGCGCACGCTGGAAATCCGAGTGATAGCGTTCCCTCAGCGACAGGATGGTCGGATCCTTCCAGTCAAACGCCGCCTCGACCGCCGATCGTTCGCGGGCGATCTGGTCGGCCATAGCGGCATCGGCCGGGCCGAGGGAAATGCGGCGGCAACCCGTTCACCGCCTGCGAATTCGCGGTGAGCGTTCAAGTCGCTGGCGCGTAGCCGCTGCCGGCCAGATAGATCTCGATGCTCTGCGCACGCGAGCTCTCTGGCTTGACGATGCGCACGGTGGAAAAACGCGCGCTCATGCGTCTGCGGATGGCGGCCAGATCGGGACCCTGGAAGATCTTGCCGACGAAGCCGCCGCCTGGGGCCAGCAGGCGTTCGGCGCGGCCCAGCGCCTCTTCGAACAGCGCCGCCGATCGCGCCTGATCGGTCGCCCGGATGCCGGTGGTGTCCGGCGCCATGTCCGAGAGGATCACATCGAACGCCGCCGCCTCGCCCAGCAGATCGGCGTCCGTGACCTTGAAGATATCGCCTTCGATCACCCGCGCCCCGGCGATGGGCGTCGGCAGCGGATCGCGATCGATGCCCACCACGGTCCCGTGCCGACCCGCCACGCGCACCGCATACTGCAGCCACGACCCCGGCCGACAGCCGAGATCCAGCACGCGCGCTCCGGAACGCAGCAACTTCAGTTTGCGGTCGATCTCCTCCAGCTTGTAGACCGACCGCGCGGCGAACCCTTCCTCGCGCGCCTTCTTGAAGAAGACGTCATGCCGATGCCGCGCGTCTCCCAGCTTGGACATGGAACCTTGGGCGCTTTTTGTTGACCGGATGCCTCACCCGCCGGCCGTCGGCTAGGGGCCGGCCCCTCCCACGCTTTATTTCTTCGATCCACCCTGGGGAGCGCCCTTCTTGGACGCCTTCATCGGGTTCTTCGACTCGACCTCTTTGATGGCCCGCGGAACGACGTACTTCTTGACGTCCTTCATGCTGCCCTTGATGACGACGACGCCATTGGCGGGGCCGGGGACGGCGCCCTTCACCAGCACCACGTCCTTGTCGTCCAGAACCTTGACCACGACCAGATCGGACGACGTGTTCTTGACGTTGCCCATCAGGCCGGACATGCGCTTGCCTTTGTGCACCCGGCCCGGGGTCAAGCGGCAGCCGATCGAACCGCCGTGGCGGAAGAATTCGTGCGTACCGTGGGTCATGCTGTCACCGGCCATGCGGTGTTTTTTCATGACGCCCTGATAGCCTTTGCCCTTGGTGGTGCCGACGACGTCGACCACGTCGCCGATCTTGAAAACGTCGCTGGCGCGCAGGGTCTTGCCGACCTCGTATTTGTCCAGGTCCTTGGGGTTGAGACGCACCTCGCGCAGGTGGCGCAGCGGTTTTTCCACGCCGGCCTTCTTGAAGTAACCGGTCTGCGGCCGGGTCAGGAGCCGCACCGGCGTCTCTTCGAAGCCCAGTTGAAGCGCCGAATACCCGTGTTTGTCGACGGTGCGCTTGGCGGTGACCACGCAAGGTCCCACCGAGACGGCCGTGCAACCGAGGGCGCTGCCGTCCTCGTGAAATACTTGGGTCATTCCGATCTTGCGGCCGATGAGGCCCATCTTCAGGGACATGGTCCGGTGCTCCTTGCGAGAAAAACCTGCGAAAGCGAGGGTTTATATTCTGGAGGGGACGTCCTGTCAATCCCTTCCCCGGTCCGTTCGAAGGGGGTTGATTACCCGGGCTTGCCCTCATAGGGTCAGCCGTCACGATGATCCGCATCTTGCCGCCGGCGCTGGCCGATCAGATCGCCGCCGGCGAGGTGGTCGAACGCCCCGCCTCGGTGGTCAAGGAGCTGGTGGAAAACGCCATCGACGCCGGGGCGCGCCGGGTCGACATCGAGATCGAAGCGGGCGGCCGCCGCCTGGTGCGCGTGGTGGACGACGGCAGCGGCATGTCTCCCGACGACGCGCGCCTGTCGCTGAAGCGCCACGCCACCTCGAAAATTGTGGCCGCCGAAGATCTGTGGGGCCTGCGCACCTTCGGCTTCCGCGGCGAGGCGCTGCCCTCGATCGCTGCCGTGTCGCGCCTGACCTTGTCGACGAAGACCGTTGGCGCCGCCGCCGGCGTGCGGCTGACTGTCGAAGCCGGCGCCGAAGTCGAAGCGCGCGAAGCCGGCATCCCCGACGGGACGCAGATCGAAGTGCGCGATCTTTTTTTCAACACGCCGGCCCGGCAAAAATTTTTGAAGTCCGAGGCGACCGAGACCGCGAACATCTCGGAGGCGGTGCTGCGTCTCGGCCTCGGGCACCCGGGCGTGCACCTGCGCCTGCGCACGGGCGGCCGGATGGTGCTGGATCTGCCGGCGCACCGCGATCTCGGCGAGCGCGTGCGGGCGGCGCTGGCTCGGCGCGGGGCCAGCGTCCTTCACGAAGCCCACGGCGACGAGGGCGGTTGCACCGTGCGCGCCTTCCTGGCCGGGCCCGAAGAGGCGTCGACCACCGCGCGTTCCACCTTCGTGTTCGTCGGTGGCCGCTTCGTGCGCGATCGCTCGCTGCTGCACGCGCTGGCCCTGGGCTACGGCGCGCTGCTGGAAAAAGGCCGCTACCCGCTGGCCACGTTGTTTCTCGCGGTGCCCGGGCAAGAGCTGGACATCAACGTTCACCCGCAAAAGCTTGAGGTCCGCTTCGCTCGCCCGCAGGAGGTCTACGCCGCCGTTCGCCACGTGGTGGGCGCGGCCGTCGCCCGGGCACCGTGGTTGGCCGCCGAATCATCGCGGCAAGTGCGGGTCTTCACGCTGCCGCCGCGGCCGACCCTGCGCGACGAAGACGTTGACGGCAGACGCGCCTTTCGCGCCGGCGGCAGCGGCGTGGCCCTCGGTCGAACAGCCCAGGGCGCGCTGCCGCTGCGGGCCCGCGTTCCGGACCACGACGACGATTTCATCGGCCGCGCCGCCGGCGAAACGGCGGACCCCGCATCGTCGCGGTTTCCTGCCGGCGAACGAATGGGCCCGGCGCCGGTCGTGGCGCCGTCGGGTTTTTTTTCGCTGCTGTCGTACGTCGGCCAGCTGCAACGGACGTATCTGGTCTGCGAAGGCGAGGGCGAGCTGATCTTGATCGACCAGCACGCCGCCCACGAACGGGTGGCCTTCGATCGCCTGCGTGCTGCCCAGGCTCGTCGCGAGGTGCGCCGCCAGCGCCTGCTGTTTCCGCTGCCGGTCGAGGTCGACGATCTGGCCGCGGCCAGCGCCGCGGACGCCGGCCTGCTGGAAGCGCTGGGTTTTGAGATCGAGGCGCCCGGGCGTGGTGACGCCTCGGCCGTCGGCAAGACCACCGTTCTGGTGCGCGCTGTGCCCGAAGCGTTGAAGGACGCCGATCCCAAACCGCTGCTGCGCGACGTCCTGGCCCAGCTTGTCGAAGGCGGGGCTGCCACCTCGGCCGCCGAACGCATCGATCACGCGCTGGCCACCATGGCCTGTCACAGTGTCGTGCGGGCGGGCGACGTCCTCGGGCGGCCCCAGGTGCTGGCCTTGCTGGCCCAGCTGGACGGCGTCGATCTGCGGTCGCACTGTCCGCACGGCCGCCCGGTGTTGTTGCGAATGCCGATGACCGAGATCGAACGCCGGTTCGGACGGGTGTGAAGGCAGACGCGCGGGTGATGCCGAGATGACGACCTTCGTGGCGGTGCTGGGGCCGACCGCCTCCGGCAAAAGCGCGCTGGCCATGGCCCTGGCGCAGCGGGCGAACGGCGAGATCGTCGCCTGCGATTCACAACAAGTTTACATCGGGATGGACGTCGGCACGGGCAAGCCGACGCGCGCCGATCGCCGACTGGTGCCGCACCACCTGCTGGATCTGGTTCACCCTGACGAGGTCTTTCACGCGGTGCGCTGGGCGGTGCTGGCCCGGGTGGCCATCGCCCGCATCGCGGCGCGCGGCCACCTGCCCATCGTTGCTGGCGGCACCGGTCTTTATTACCGGGCGCTGACCGTCGGACTGTTCGAAGCGCCACCGCCCGACGAGGCGATCCGCGAGCGCCACCGCGCCGAGGCCGAGCGCCTGGGGATCACCAACCTGCACGATCGCCTGGCCGCCGTCGATCCGATCGCCGCCGCCGCCATCGGCCGCCACGATCTGATCCGCATCAGCCGCGGCCTCGAGGTGTTCGAGCAGACCGGGACGCCGATCAGCACCCTGCGCCGGCAGGCCGCCGCGCCCGCCGGCGATCTGCGCGCCCGGGCCATCGTCCTGGATCCGCCGCTGCCAGAGCTGCGCGCGCGCATCGAGCGGCGGGTGGGCGAGATGATGGCCGGGGGATTTCTCGACGAGGTGCGGGCCTTGCGCGCCGCCGGATACAGCCCGTCGCTGCGGCCGCTGCAGGCGCTTGGCTATCAGCAGCTGGGTGCGCACCTCGACGGCGTCTGTTCGCTGGAGCAAGCGGTGAACGACATCGTCAGCGCCACGGCGGCGTATGCGCGCCGACAGCGGACCTGGTTTCGCAAGGAAGCGTCGGTGGCGCGTCTGGCGGACGCCGCCGCGCCGATCGGGATCGACGAACTTCTGGTCGCGGTGGCGGAGCGGCCCCCGACATGAGCGCGGCGACGGGCGGCGACGTGACGATCTCCGGGCGGCAGCCGGGCTGTGTTTTTTGCGACATCGCCGCCGGCGACGTGCCGGCCACGGTGGTGCTGCGCGATGAGACCGTGTGCGCCTTCCTCGACCAGCGGCCGGTCTTCAAGGGGCACGTCTTGATCGTGCCACGCGGGCACGCGGCGACGCTGCTGGACGCCGCACCCGAGGTGCTGGCGGCGGTGTTCGGCGCGGCCCAGCGGGTGGCGCGGGCGATGGAAAAGGGTCTTTCCGCCGACGGATCTTTTTTGGGCGTCAACACCAAGGTGTCGCAGAGCGTGCCGCACCTGCACGTCCACGTGGTGCCGCGCCGGCGCAAAGACGGCCTGCGCGGGTTTTTTTGGCCGCGCCTGCCGTACGCATCGGACGAGGAACGCGAGGCGTTTGGGGCGCGGATCCGGGCGGCTCTTACGTGAAGGGCCGGCTCGCGCTAGAATTCGCGGCGTTTCATGGCTGACAATACCGCCCGCGCCCTGGAGGCGCTTCCGCCCGCGCTGGACTTCGAACGGCCGGTGGTCGAGCTCGAGCGCAAGATCGAAGAGTTGGTCAGGGTCAGCGGCGACGCACCCGAGCTGCGCCCGCAGATTCGCCTGCTGGAGGCGCGCGCCCGCGAGCTGCAGCAGGAGATCTTCGCCGATCTCACCCCCTGGCAGAAGGTGCAGCTGTCGCGCCACCCGGCGCGGCCCTATACCCTGGATTACATCGAGCGTCTCTGCGAAGGATTCATCGAGCTGCACGGCGATCGCCGTTTTGCCGACGACCCGGCGATCGTCGCCGGCTTCGCCACCTTCGAAGGCGCCCCGGTGCTGGTGGTCGGGCACCAGAAAGGCCGCAGCACCAAAGAGAAGGTGCAGCGCAATTTTGGCCAGCCCAAGCCGGAGGGTTATCGCAAGGCCTTGCGGCTGATGGAGCTGGCGGCACGCATGGGCAGGCCGATCATCTGTTTGATCGACACCCAGGGCGCCTATCCCGGCATCGACGCCGAGGAGCGCGGCCAGGCCGAGGCCATCGCCAAGAATCTGGAGGTGATGGCCGGGTTGCCGGTGCCCGTCGTGTGCGCGGTGATCGGCGAGGGCGGCTCGGGCGGGGCGCTGGCCCTGGGCGTGGCCAACCGGATCCTGATGCTGGAATACGCCACCTACTCGGTGATTTCGCCCGAGGGTTGCGCTTCGATCTTGTGGCGCGACGACAGCAAGAAACCGGAGGCGGCCGAGGCGATGAAGATGACCGCCACCGATCTGCTGCGCCTGGGCATCATCGACGAGATCGTCGCTGAATCGCCGGGCGGCGCGCACCGCGACCACGGGTTGACGGCGCGCAATCTGGGCGACGTCCTTCGCCGCCACCTGGCCGAGTTGATGCTGCAGACCCCGGCCAAGCTGCGCGAGGATCGGTATCAGAAGTTCCGTGGCATCGGCTCGTTCGTCGAGTCTGGTGACGGCGCGGGCGCCGGCGGCGAGTAGGGCGCCAGCCATGACCGATGGCGGCGGCGACGACCCAGCGACGCCGCGGGTCAGCGAAGCGCTGCGCCTGCACGACCGTTACCTGCGCGAGGTGGTGCTGGCGTACGGCCTGTGTCCGTGGGCGGAGAAGGTGCTGCGGGAGGGGCGTTTTCGGCGGGCGGTGCTGGACGGTGCGACCGTGGCGCCGGCGGCGTTCCTGGCGTTCATCGACGCGCTGGAAGCGGAACCCGCGCCGGTCGAGGTGGCGTTCGCCATCTTTCCATCGCTGGACCTGCCGTCGGCGGGCTTCGACAAATTCGCCGAGCAGCTGCGCCGGGCCGATCGCGCTCGCCGGTCCAGCGCGGCGGCGACGCCTTTCCTGCTGGCGGCGTTTCACCCCTCCGGCGCCGACGAATTTCAGGACCGGAACCAGCTGATCGCGTTTTTGCGCCGTTCTCCGGATGCGACGGTGCAACTGGTACGGGCGGATGTTCTCGATCGCGTGCGCGGGCGCGGCGCCGACGTCTCGGACGGAGTGGCCCGGCAAAACTTCGCCACCGTCAGCGCGCGCGGCGTCGCCCGGCTGGGCGCGGTACTGGCCGACCTGCGCCGCGATCGCGATGAAAGCTATCGCCGCCTGGCCCCGGCGCGATAAAAATCGGCGCATGGTGAAGCACATCGTTCTTTGGCGCCTGAAAGAGACCGCGCACGGCAATGACAGACCGACCAACGCCCGGCTGATCAAAGAAAAGCTGGAGGCGCTGCGGGGACAGATCCCGGGGATGATCCGCATCGAAGTGGGCCTGGACGTGAGCCGCAGCGAACAGTCGAGCGACGTCGTCCTTTACAGCGAATTCGAGAGTCGGGCGGCGCTGGATGGTTACCAGGAGCATCCGGCGCACAAGGCGGTGATGCCGTTCATCCTCGAGGCGCGGGTCGAGCGGCGGCTGGTCGACTACGAGGACTGAGCGGCGCGGCTCGGGCGGCGAATTTCGCTGGTCATTGCGCGCGGTGATTGCCAGCCCGCGCGCCGCGCGCGAGTATCGGGGACATGCATCGCTTCCGCTGCGGCGCTTGGTTGGTTTTTCTCGCTGCTTGCAGCAGCAGCGCGCCGCCGCAAACGCCGGGTGGCGGGGGCGGCGGCGGCGGTGCCAGCGCGGGCAGCGGCGGTGCCTCGGGCAGCGGCGGTGCCGTCAGCAGTGGCGGCAGCGGTGGAGGGAGCGGCAACGGCAGTGGCGGCAGCGCCGCGCCCATCGACGCTGGGACCGGCGGCGCGTCCGTCGTCGATGCGCTGCCGGCGGCCGATCAGGCGGCCGACCAGGCCAGTGCCGACGCCGCTTCGTCGCCGTGTGCGCCCGGCGCCCTGCTGTGCGAGGACTTCGAAGGTTACGCGGTCGGACCGTCGCTGGCGCCGACCTGGATGACCGACAACATGGGCGGCACCCTGCAGGTCGACACCACGCGACCGTTCGCCGGCAGCAAGTCGGTGCACTTCACCGCGACCGCCAACGCCGCCAACCTGCTGCAGATCTGGAAGCAGGGCGCGCCGCTGTTTCCGGTCAAGAACAACGCGTTTTACGGCCGGGTGATGATGTGGCTGTCGCGCCAGCCCACGGGCGGCGTGCACTTCAACACCGTGCAGGCGAACGGCATGCTCCCGGGCAGCACCCAGATCGCCAAGTACGCCTACGGCGCGATGTACGAAAAGCTGATGGCCGGCTACACCATCCGCGCCACCGAAGCGGATCTGCCCACCGTCGACTGCGGCAAGAGCACCGGGACCACCGGCTATCCCGTCGGCAAATGGGTGTGCGCCGAATGGGAGTTCGACGGTGTCAACGACGTGATGCACTACTGGCTGGACAGCGTCGCCCAGACCGCCGTCGACGTGGTGAAGACCGATCCCAGCTGCGCGCCGGCGCCGCCCGGCAATCTGTGGAAGGCGCCCACATTCAACAAGGTGATGCTGGGCTGGTACTCGCAGGCCTACGCCATGCCGGTCGAGCTGTGGATGGACGACGTGGTCATCTCCACTGAACGCGTGGGCTGTCCGAAAGCGCCGTAGCGCGGGCGTATTCGAAGGACCAAAAAAAGTTTTCGGTGGTGTCGATCTCAGGCGTCGTCGTTCGTCGTTCCCACAGAAACCCAGAACGGAGGAACGACCATGACCACGACGACGATGGACAATGCCGCTTTTCACGTAAACCGATCTCGCAGCAACGACAGCCATCCCGCTTCCGGGAAGCGCATCTGGACCGGGCGCGCCCTCAGCGGCCTGGTGGCGCTGGCCCTGCTATTCGACAGCGCGGTCAAGCTGCTGCAACTGGATCCAGCCATGCAAGGCACGATCAAGCTGGGCTATTCCGCCAGCGTGGTTTTCCCGCTGGGGATCGTGCTGCTGGCGTGTGTGGCGCTTTATCTGATCCCGCGCACGGCGGTCCTGGGCGCCGTCCTGCTGACCGGCTATCTGGGCGGGGCCGTCGCCACCCACGTGCGGGTCGGCGATCCGTTGTTCAGCCACATCCTCGCTCCCCTCTACGTGGCGGCGCTGATCTGGGGCGGCCTGTACTTGCGCGACGGCCGCGTCCGGGCGCTTATCGGTCCGCGGCAGAGCTGAATACCACCGGCGCGCCCGTGGATCGCACGATGGTCTCTTCGTCGATGCCGGGCGCGCGGTCCACGCAGCGAAAGTGATCGCCGGCGACGTCGAAGGCGCCCAGCTCGGTGATCACACGGTGAACGCAGCGAATGGCAGTCACCGGCAGGGACACGCTGGTCACCAGTTTCGGTTTGCCATCTTTGGCGGTGTGGCTTTGCAGCACCACCACGCGGCGGGCGCCGGCGGCCAGATCCATTGCGCCGCCCATTCCGGTGATCAATTTTCCCGGCACCGTCCAGTTGGCCAGGTCGCCGTGGCACGCCACTTCCAGGCCGCCCAAAATCGCCAGGTCGACGTGCCCGCCGCGGATCATGGCGAACGACAGCGCGGAGTCGAAGATACTGGCGCCCGGCCGCGCGGTGACGGTTTGCTTGCCGGCGTTGATCAGCTGGGCGTCAACCTGATCGTCGAACGGGGAGGGGCCCATGCCCAGCAGACCGTTCTCCGAATGCAGAAAGACCGAGATCCCCGCCGGGATGAAATTCGCCACCTCGGTCGGCAGGCCGATGCCCAGGTTGACGATCTGCCCGTCGGCGATCTCGGCGGCCGCTCGGCGGACCATGTCGTCGCGCGACCAGCTCATGCGCGCGGCCGGGTGGTGCGGAATTCGATCACGTTCTGGTGATCGCGCACTTCGACGATGCGTTTGACGAAGAGCCCGGGCAGGTGCACGTCGTCGGGATCGATGGCGCCGAGGTCGACCAGGCGGTCGACCTCGGCCACCGTCATGCCGGCGGCGGTGGCCATCAGCGGGTTGAAATTGCGCGAGGTCCGGTAGAAACGCAGGTTGCCAAAGCGATCGCCGATCGCGGCGCGCACGATGGCCAGGTCGGCGCGCAGCGGTTTTTCCAGCAGCATCAAGCGGCCGTCGATGGTGCGCGTCTCCTTGCCGTCGGCGACCACCGTCCCGGCTCCCGTCGGCGTGAAGAAGCCGCCGATGCCGGCGCCGCCGGCGCGGATGCGTTCGGCGAAGGTTCCTTGCGGCGACAGCTCGACCTCGATCTGCTTGGCCAAGTATTGTTCGGCCAGATCCGGGTTGCCGCCGATGAAGCTGCAGATCACCTTGCGCACCTGGCGCTTCTTCAGCAGCACGGCCAGGCCCTGGCCCTGGTTGCCGCAGTTGTTGCTGATGATGGTCAGATCGCGCACGCCGCTGTCGGCGATGGCGCGGATGCAGGCCTCGGCGTTGCCCGACAGGCCGAAGCCGCCCGACATGATGGTGAGGCCGTCGCGCAGGACGCCGCGCAGGGCATCGGCGACGGTGGCGAAGACCTTGTCGCGGGCGGCGCTGTTGCCCATGGGTTCGCTCACGCCAGCGCCTGGTCCAACGCCGCCCCCAGCTCGCCCAGCGCTTCGGTCAACTCGCTCTCGCTGATCACCAGCGGCGGCGCCACGTAGATCATGTTGTCGCGTCTTTGCAGGTGCAGGTGGTGCCGCTGCAGCGCCGCCGCCAGCGGTGCCAGCTGCCCTGCCGGCAGCGGTTCGCGCGTGCCGGGCCGGCACAGCTCCAGCGCCCACAAAAGACCGATGCCGCGCACGTCGCCGATGAACGGCCGCGTTCGGGCCAGCTCGCGCATCCTCGGCCCCAGCCACTCGCCCAGCGCCGCCGCGCGCTCGACCAGCTTTTCGTCGCGCAAGGTTTCGATGGTGGCCACGATGGCCTCGCACACCAGCGGGTGCGCGTACGCCGTCAGGCCGCACCACAGGACGTCGTCGTCGAAGTGGCGGGCGATGCGCTCGGTGACGATCACCGCGCCGCCGGGCGCGTAGCCGGCGGTGACGCCCTTGGCCACGGTCATCAGGTCGGGCGTCACGCCGTCGTGGTCGACGGCGAACCAGCGGCCGGTGCGGCCGAACCCGGACAGCACCTCGTCGGCGATCAAAAGGACGCCGTGGCGATCGCAGATGGCGCGGATCTTTTTCCAGTAGCCGGGCGGCGGCACGAACACGCCGTTGGCGCCGACGATCCCTTCCAGGATCACCGCCGCCACGGTGTCGGGGCCTTCACGCAAAAGCACCGTCTCCAGATCGTCGGCACACTCGTGGTGACACGACGTTGGCTCCTTGCCGAACGGGCAGCGAAAGCAGTACGGGTCGGCCATGCGCACCACTCCGGGCAGGCCGGGCTCGAAGGCTTCGCGGCGCGGATCGCCGGACAGCGACAGCATGGCCAGCGTGGCGCCATGATAGCTGCGGGTGCGGGCGATGAGCTTTTTTCGGCCGGTAAACAACCGGGCCATCTTCACCGCGTTCTCGTTGGCCTCGGCGCCGGACAGACAGAGGAACGTCTTGGCCATGCCGGGCGGCGCCACCTCGACCAGCAATTCGCCGGCCCGGGCCTTGGCCGGGAACACCGACGTCGGATAGGCCAGCGTTCCTCGCGCCGCCGCTTCGGCCAGGGCGCGTTTCATCCGCGGGTGGCCGTGCCCCAGCGCCGCGTTCCAGGTCATACTGCCGAGGTCGAACCAGCGCGCGCCGTCGGCGGTGGTGAAGCGCGCGCCCTGTCCGTCGACGATCTCCAGCGGGGTGGCGCTCTTCTGCGCCGACCAGGTGTAAAAAACGCGCGCCGACTGCCGGTCGGTGAGGCTCACGGTCGCCCGCTCACGCCTTGGCGTCTTTGCACGCCTTGGTGAAGACCTCGGCAGCGACGGTGGCCTGCTCGACGGTGAAGTTCAGCGGCGGCGAGAAACGAATGGTCTTCTTCCCGCACTCCAGCACCAAGAGGCCCCGTTCGAAGCAGAGGTTCGCCACCGCGTCCATCAGTGCGGGCGTGCGCATCTCGACGCCGATCATCATGCCCACGCCGCGTACCTCTTCGACCCTGTCCTCGGCGGCCAGGCCCCGAGACAAAAGATCTTTCAGCACCGTGCCGACACGGCCGGCGTTCTCCACCAGGCCGCCTTCGAGCAAGCCGATCGTCGCCAGGCCGGCAGCGATCGACACCGGGTTGCCGGCGATGGTCGAGCCGTGGCTGCCGGCCGGCCAGGTCATGATCTCTTTCTTCGCCATCATCGCGCCGAGCGGCATGCCCGAGGCGATCCCCTTGGCCAGCGTGATGATGTCCGGCTCGACGCCTTCCAGCTCGGCGGCGAACATGCGGCCGGTGCGGCCCATGCCGGTCTGCACCTCGTCGAAGCAGAGCAGGATGCCATGGGCGTCGCAGATGGCGCGCAGGCGCTGCAAGAAACCGGGCGGCGGCACGATGTAGCCGCCTTCGCCCAGCACCGGCTCGACGACGATGGCCGCGACGTCCTCGGGCGCGACGGTGTGGGCGAACAGATCGCGCTCGACGGTGCCGGCGTCGCCGTAGGTGGCGTGGTGCACGCCCGGCAGCAGCGGACCGAAGCCTTTGCGGTATTTCGACTTGCTGGCGGTCAGCGACAGCGCGCCCAACGTCCGACCGTGAAAGCCGCCGCGAAACGCGATCAGCTGCCCGCGTTTGGTGTGATTGCGCGCCAGCTTGATCGCCGCCTCCACGGCCTCGGTGCCCGAGTTGGTCAGGAACGTCTGCCAGACCTGTGGCTTTGGCCCCAGCCGTCCGGCCAGCTCGGACAATTTTTCGCAGAGCGCGCCGTAGCCCGGATAGTGAAAGTCGGTCCCGCAGATGTGAATCAGCGTCTCGGCCTGGGCGGCGATGGCGGCGCTGACCGCCGGGTGACAGTGCCCCGTCGACGCCGCGGCGATCCCGGCCTGACAGTCCAGGTACAGGTTGCCGTCGACGTCTTCCACCATGCTGCCGCTGGCCCGGCGGACCATCAGCGGGTAACAGTGAATCAGCGACGGCGACAGGAACGGTTTTTCGCGGGCGATCATCTCGACGGCGCGCGGGCCGGGCGGCTTGGTGACGATGGTGATGGGCTGGGCGGCCAGCGCTTGCAAGGCCAGCCGGGTCGCCGCCGCCGAGGCGCTGCTGGCGCTCACGCGCACACCGTGCGGCTTTGTTCGCGCAGATAACAAAGCAGCGTGTAGTGACCGCCGATGTTCTTGCCCGTCGACCCGCTGGCCTTCCAGCCGCCGAACGGTTGCACACCCGGCCAGGCGCCGGTGGTGGCGCCGGCGGCGCGGTTGACGTAGACGACGCCGGCTTGAATGCGATCGAGAAAGGCGTCGATCTCGTCGTTCTTGCGGCTGAAGAAGCCGGCGGTCAACCCGAAGGGCGTGTCGTTGGCGCGGCCCAGCGCTTCGTCCAGGCTGGCGACGGTGGCGACGCAAACAATCGGCAAGAAAAGCTCCTCGCGCATCAACGCGTGATCTTGCGCCAGGCCGGCCACGATGGTCGGGCGCACGAAATAACCGTGGGCGAAGGCGCCGTCGGTCAGGCATTGCCCGCCCGCGCGCAGCGCGCCGCCGGCCATGCCGACGAAGCGCTGGTAATCCTCGTACCCGGCCTTGGTGGCCACCGGGCCGACGAAGGTTCCGCGCGCCAGCGGGTCTCCGATCTTGGCGTCGTTGGCGGTGCGCTCCAGGCGGCGCAAGAACTCTTCGGCCACGGTCTCGTGCACGTACACGCGCGAGCAGGCTGAACACTTGTGGCCGTTCATTCCGAACGCCGACCGGTAAACGCCTTGCACGGCGCGATCGAGATCGGCGCTGTCCATGACGATGGCCGGATTTTTCCCGCCCATCTCGACGATGCAGGGCTTGGGAAACGGGTGGGCAAAGCGCTGATAGATCTGCTTGAAGCCGACGTCGTACGATCCGGTGAAGGTGACGCCGTCGACGCCCGGGTGCATGGCCAGGCCGTCGCCCACCACGCGGCCGCTGCCGGTGACGCAGCTGATGGTGCCGGCGGGCAGGCCGGCCTCCTCGAAGATCTCGCAGAGCTTGATGCCCGACAGCGGGGTCTCCGACGATGGTTTCATCACCACGGTGTTGCCGGTCAAAAGAGCCGCCGCCACCGGTGCCCCCATCAGCGCGTACGGGAAATTCCAGGGCGCGATCACCGCCCAGACACCGTACGGGCGCAGCACGCTGGTGTTGTGATCGGTGGGCGACAGCTTGCCCATCTCACGCACGAAGCCGTCGTTCGCCGCCATCTGCTGGTTGTAGTACTCGATCAGATCGGCGGTCTCCTCGATCTCGCCCAGGGCTTCGACGCGGTTCTTGCCCATCTCGACGATCATCCACGTCGCCAGCTCGTACCGTCGCTGGCGGATGAGATCGGCGGCGTGGCCGAGGAGCTTCGCGCGCTCGGCGAAGGGCAGGCGGCTCCAAGTCGGATAGGCGGCGCGGGCGGTGCTGACGGCGTCGTTGACGTCGGCGGTGGTGCCGCTGGCCACGCGGGCCACCACCACGCGCGTGTCAGCCGGGTTCACGCTTTCGGTGGTGCCGGCGCTAGCCCGGGTTTGCCCGCCGATGTGCAGCGGATAGGTCCGGCCCAGCTGGCTTTGCACCGTCGCGATGGCGGCGTCGAAGGCGGCGTTCACCTCCGGGTCGTCGGCGCTGAGGCTGACATACGTGATCTTGGTTGGCGCGCCCATCCTCTTTTAGAGTAAACGAATTGATCGCTCCGTGCACCTTGCTTGCGGCTTTCGCCCAAGGCCGCGCGGGTGCCGCGCAAAACGATCAACCAGGCTTTTTTGTAAACATCCCGACCGTTGACACACCGACGGTGAATCTTTAGTCTCGCCCCCTGCTTTTGAGCAGCCAGGAGATCCGAATGACGAAGGCCGAGCTGATCGAGCGGGTCTATGCCCAAAAGCATTTGCCGCGCGATCTAACCAAAAAGGCCATCGGGCAGATCGTCGATGCTGTCTTCACCGAGGTCGGCGATTACTTCATCCGCACCCGCGTCAGCCGCCGGTCGGCGACCAAGCTGACCTACCCCGGTTTCGGCACATTTTCCAAGCGCATCCGCCGCCAGCGCGTGGTCAAGAACCCGCAGACCGGCGCGCCCATCACCATCCCCGCCACGTCGACCATCACGTTTTCCCCCGGCACCGAATTGCGATCGCTGCTGAACCGCAGCGGGCGAAAAGCGCGTCAGGCCTAGGCAATCGGCGGCCGCGCCCGCTTCGTCGACGGTCCGGCCGAGAGCGATCGGCTACAATGAACGAAAGATGCTGGATCCGCGGCTGGAGCTGGTCGACCTGCACATTCACGTCGGCGCCGCCGTGGCGCCCCACATCCTGTGGTCGATCGCCCACGATCAAGGATTCAAGCTGCCGGTCCAGACGTACTGGGAATTCCGCGATCTCGTGACGGCCCGGCCGGAGAAGGTGGCGTCGCTGGGCGATTACCTGGCCATCTTGCACCAGTGGACGGAGAAGATTCAGTCGTCACCGGCGGCCATCGAACGATCGGTGTACGAGGTGATCGGAAAAGAATTCCGGTCCAGCACCGTCACCCAGATCGAGCTGCGCTTTAACCCGATGAAGCGCAACCTGGGCGGCGAGCGCGACCTAGACCACATCATCCACGCGGCGCTGCGCGGGATGGATCGGGCGTGCCTGGAATACGGCGTGAAGGCGGGTCTGATCTTCTGCCTGGCGCGCGAGTTCTCGCTGGAGCTGAACGAGATCCTGGTGAAAAAAGCGGTGAAATACCGCTCGCGCGGGGTGATCGGGATCGATCTGGCCGGTCCCGAGGTGCACACGCTGGAGCTCGGCGGCGAGGTCGACGGCTACCGCGATCTGTTCGCGCGCGCCCGGCACGCCGGATTGGGGACCACCGTGCACACCGGCGAGACGGCGTACACGGCGGTGCCGGGCGTGCTGGCGGTGATGGAAAAGCTGTCGCCGTCGCGCATCGGCCACGGCATCGCCGCAGCGCAAAGTGAGGAAGCCGTTCGCAAGCTGGCCCAGGCCGGCACGGTGCTGGAGATCTGTCCCAGCTCGAACCTGCGCACCCACGCGGTGGCGGATCTGGCCCAGCTGGGCGCGGCGCTGCGCACCTTCGAAGCGGGCGGGGTGCGCTTCACCATCAACACCGACGGTCCGTATCTATTGAACACGCACCTGCGCCAGGAATACGAACTGCTTCTCGACGCCGGGATCCTGAACGCCGCCCAGGTGGCCAAGACCATCGCCACCGCCCGTGGCGCATCGTTCATCCACGGTTGAAGACGCACCTCGCGTCTGTGGCAAACGACGGCTGACGATCCGGGCTGCTTTTTCCACCCCACGCAGGACGGACCTGCGAGGGCAACCCCGGTAGCGGCCCGGCTTGTCAGCGGGGCTTGAACCGGCGGCGGTACGCGGACGGTAAGTGTGGTGTATTTTTGGCGGCGTGAGGATGGCGTTGATCGGGTTCGTCGCGGTCCTCTCGCTGCGCGGCGGGGTAGCCGTGGCGGGCGATACCTTCGCTTGGACCCCCTCGCGCGCGCCGGCGGTGGTGCGCGGTCGGCAGGTGGCGGACCGGTTCGATCTGCTGTGGACCGGGCAAGTGACGGTGACGCCTGACGACGCCTTCTTGCCCGGCGGTCGCCGCACCCTGGTCCTGCTCGAGCGTGGGCTGGGGAAGATTCCCGGCGTTCGCCAGGTGCTGGGGCCGGCGGGTCTGCTCAGCCTGGCCGTCGACGGCACCGGAATGGTCACGGCGCGGCCGTTGTTCGGCGATAACGCCGGTGCCGAGGGCGGGGAGATCGACAGCGAAAATCTGCGCCAGCAGCTTGGCCATCGCGCCGACGCCGCCGGTTGGTTCCTGGCCCCCGACGGGCGCACGGCGCGTTTTCTCGTCGAGAGCGATGATTTCGATCGGGCCCGACCGGCCATCGCTCGCGCGGTCGACGCCGTCGGCTTGAAGCCCCCGATCGATGACGATTCGTACGCCTCCAGTGTTTTGTTGTGGCCAGACCCGCGCGACCGCCTGGTCATGTGGATGCCGCTTCTGGCCGCCGGGTTGTGGATCGCCTTTTTGTGGCTGTTTGGCGCTGCGGCGTGGCGCAGCGTCGGCACCCTGCCGCCCGCCGGGGCGCTGGCGGTGATGCTGGCCGCCGCTCTGGGCGCTGGCTGTCTGTTCGTCCTGGCGCCGCTCGGTCCCTTGCGCCAGCTGGGCGCGCGGGCGATGGCGGTGGCGGTGGGAGCGACGGCGGTGGCGTTGATCATCGAGCGGGCCACGCATCGGCCGGCGTCGCCGGCGCGGCGTCCGCGCGCCGTGCGCGTTTCGGCGCCGACGGTGGTGGCGGCGGTTCTGATCGCGGCGGCCGGGGCGCTGACCGTCGGGCGCATGCGTCTTGGCACGCAACAATGGCGGGCGGCGCCGCTCTTGTTCGTCAGCGTGCGCGGCGATCTGGAACAGCCGGTGGTCCTGCGCGAGCTGCGCCGGCTGACCGATTTTCTACGCACGCTGCCCGGCGTGGCGGGCGCCTGGTCGGTCGCCGATCTGTTCGACGGCGTCGATCTCCCCGGCGACGAGGTGAGCCGCATTCCCGATCAGGCCGACGATGTCCGCCGGGTGTTGGACCGGGCACGCGCGGATTCGGCGGTCCGGCTGGAACTGTCGGGTGATCACCGAGAAGCGCTGGTGGTGGTTCGCTTCGAAACCGCCGGCGACGTCGATCGGCCGGCGCTGCTGGATCGGCTGGCGCAGTATCTGACCAGCGATTTTCGCCCCAACATGGCGCCCTTCGATCTGCGCGATCGGTTGCCGCCCGTGACCAGGGCGCTGGGACGTGGTCTTTTGGCCAGCGACGGCGCTGAACGCATCCTGCGCATCTGTGCGCGGGCCGGCCGCAACCTGGACGACGAGGAACGGCGCGCGATCGTGCGGGTGTCCCGGCGCGCGGCGCTGATCCCGGCCGCTGACGTGGGCAAGCTGCGGGGAGAAGCGGCCGCCGAGGTACGGGCGTTCTTGCGCCTGCACGCGCCGGCACTGGATGCCGTCCAGCGCGAGCGGGCGGCGGCGGCGCTTTCCAATCTGGACGACGACACTTCCAGCGCGGCGGTTCGCGGCGCGCTGATCGCGGCGTTTGCGCCCGCGCACCCGCCGCCGGCGCTGGCCGGTTTGGTGGCGCCGCTGGCGCGCAATCTGGGCGAGGTGCGCAGCCGGCATTCGGCCCGCATTTACGCGCGCGATATGCTGACGGGCGCGGGGCTGCCGTCGGAAGGACAGCTGGCCGACGAGGTGCGCGGCGCCACCCGCGACGCAATGGGACCGATCGTCGGCTTGCCGGTCGGGCGCGATTCGCCGGGCGCGCTGCACCTGGATGCGGTGGTGGTGGGCGGCGCCGCCCACGATCAGGCGCTGACGGCGGCGTGGCTGCCCGGCCTGCGCGCCGGCGCTTTTGCGGGCGCGGTGGGGCTTGCCATCGTACTGGTGCTGGTTGCAGGCTTTCGGGGCGTGCTGTGGTATCCCGTCGCTCTGGCTTTGCCATCGGCGGCTTTGATCGTGCCGGCGCTGACCCGCGATCCGATCGGCGTGCTGTTCGTCGGTTTTCTGGCGGGAACCTGCGCAGCGGGCGCCGTGCTGGCCACCGCGCTGGCGGCCAGGCGCGTGCCGTGATCGGTCCCGGGTGGCGACGGCCGTGGATGCTGGCGATGGTGGTGGTCGTCGGGGGCGCGGCGATCGCCGGCTGCGCGGGGCCGCCGTGGTTGATGGGCCACCCGCTGAACGGCCAGCCCTCGATTCCAACCACCACGCTCAGCTACACCGCCGCCGAACAGCACCGCCGCGCCGCCGAAGCGCGCGCCGCCGGATTGACCGTCGAGGAATTCGAACCGCTGCAAGCGCTGGAGACGGCCGAGCGTCTGGATGCCTTCGACCGCGTTCACTTGGTGCAACTGCTGCTGCAGCGGGCGGACGACTTCGCCACCATGGCCCGCGCCATCCCGCGCAGCCGGGACATCGAACATGCCTTGCGCCTGGATCCGTCGCTGGCGCCGGTGCTGCGGCCGATGCGCGCGCTGGCGGTGCGCGACGCCGGCGACGCTTGGCTTTCCATCGGCGATCGCCAGCGGGCGGCGGCGGCTTTTCAGCAGGCGGATGATCTGGCGGCGTTCGATCTGTCGTTTCGCTTGATCGCCGCCGGTGATGAATCGCCGCCCCCGGCCACGTCGCTGGCCGAACTGCAGCGGGTCATCGCGATCTTACCGCTGCGATCGTTGCGCGCCTTCGGCGACCTTTACCTGCGCAAGGCCGGCGACGATCGCTCGACGCTGCTGCGGCTGCTGGCCGCCGCTCGGCAAGACGGCGATCTGGCGCGGGCGGCGCGCCTGCGCGAGGCGCTGGCGAAGGTTCCTGCGACGGACGGGGCGCCGCCCGACGCAACGCCGACACCGGTGGAGACACCGCCGGCGCCGCTGCCTGCCGATCTCGAGATCTGGGTCTTGCGCGGGCCGACGCTGGAGCGCCGGCTGCTGCCGCTTCTGGCCGCGCAGCCGGCGCTGCAGCAACCGCCCGAGCGCGCGCGGCGCTGGTCGCAGCTTCTGCTGGCCGAGGATCCGACGTCACCGGCGGTGCTGGAGACCGCCGCGCTGATCGACGGCCTGGCCCGACGATTCGGCGGCACCGAACGGAAGCTGATCGATCTGGTTTACTACTCGCCTGATCGAGCGGACGGTTTCGTGCGCGCCGCCGGCGTCTGGGAGCGCGCGGGACGGCCGCGCGACGCCTGTGCGCAGCGGGTGCGGGCGGCGCGCTGGCGCGACGATCCCGAGGACCCGCTGTGGCGCGCAGCCATCGCCTGCACGCGCAACGACCCGGGCGCCGGCGACTGGCGGGCGATACGTCAGTACGTGCTGGACCGGGCGCCCGCCGACCGGCGCGAAGCCTTGGCGGCGACGCTGGACGGCGGCGACAGCGACAAGGCCGGCCCGGTGGCGACGCCCGCGCCTTGAACGGCCCTCCATCCGCAGCTCAATCGACGGCGTGGTGGGGTTTGCCGTTGAGGCGGGCGTAGATGACGTCCAGGTTGCCGGTGACGGTCAGGAAGAAACGGGCCGCCGGGCTCCACAGCGGGTCGCGGCGGGTGCCGTCGGGGGCGAGCTGGTTCGTCAAGTTGTAGTAGCCCAGGCTGATCGAGAAATCATCGGCCGGCTCGTAGGTCAGCTCTGCGACGGCCCAGGTGTTCAGACGGTACGTGGTGGGATCGGGGACCGTCATCGGGAGGGCCGGTCCGGTATCGGTCGACTGCAGGGCCACCGGCGGTGGCTTGTAAGCCCAGGCGTTCAGCCACACGTACGACACCGACAGCTCCAGCTTGGGCAAAAGGCGCAGATCGCCGGATGCGGTCAGGCTCAAGGCGTGGCGGACGTTCATGGCGCCGGTCAGCTGATCAGAGGTGATGGTGCGGCCGCCGACGTCCTGGCGCAGCTGCAGGATGTCCCCGTTCACCGTCGAGGTGGCGCGGGCGAACGGGTGGTTGTAGATGGCGCCCACCCCCAGGCGGGCGGTCTTGAAGCTGTGGGCGTTCGAGCCGCGCAGGCCGAAATATTGCGACGCGGACGCCAGCCCGCCGAGGCCGATGATCTGTCCCGAACCGATCGACCCCTTGTCCGTCGGCAAGACGGTGCGCGGAGCGACGGCCAGCACGGTCTTGGTGTCTTTCGAACGCGCGAACGTCCGGCTGTACGTGATCCAGGCGTAGGTCGGGCCGAGCAGAGGCTCGCGCTGGAAGGTGGTGGTGTCGCTGTTCGTCAGCTCGAGGTAAAGGTTGGCCCACACGTTCACGCTCAGCGCGGATTTGGGTGTCTCGTAAAGGTAATAACGCGGCTTGAACGCCAGCCACAGCTCGTACGTCGGGTCCGAGCTGAGATAGTCGCTGCCGACGTGAAGGGTCTGTGTGGTGGCGGACTGATCAAACAGCAGGATGCTGCCATGCCAGCGGGACGGCGTGTTTTCAGTGGTGGGCGGGATGGAGGCGACGGCGTCGCCGGCGTTGGCGCGCTCGTCCCCCGGCGAGCCTCCGCCCGATGGCGTCGCGGCGGCCGGTGCCACCTCCGCCTCGGGCGGCGCCGCCGACGGCTGTGGCGTCTGCTGCGCCCACGCCGTTCCTGCGCCGCCGGCGACCAGCGCGGCGGCGCAGAGCCAGGCGGCGGGTGTGGCCGGGTTGCCCATGACGACTAGAAGGTGCCGCGCGTCGAGGGCGGATCGAACCACCCGTACACCTGCTCGGCCTGCCACAAATAGTCCGGCACCGACTTGTACGATTGCAGCTCGTACGCCGAATGGTTCTGCGACGGCACCAGCGGCTTGCACGTCGGGGTGAGATTCTGGTCGCAGTCGACGGTCTTCATCAGCGTCTGTTGCGCGGTGATGTCCATGATGGCCGGATCGCTCAGCACGATGGCGTCGCCCGACGGCTGGCGCAGCACCACGGCCCGGCCGAATTCGTTGAACCCGGCCGGATGATTGATGGTCGCCGGGAAACCGACCGTGTCCAGCTTGTAGCCCTTGGCGGTCAGCTGGTTGGCGTATTCCAGGACCCGGCCGGCGATCCCCTTTTGGACGATGGTTCCGCCGGCGCAGTTGTTGGTGGCGTCGCCGAACAGGCACTCCGTCCCCATGTCGTGGGCGTAATAAATATCGCCCGATATCGGGTCTTGCCATTCGATGCGCTGGGTGATTTCCGGGTTGGCGTTCTCGCCCAGGCGCCAGATGCGCATCATGTCGGTCCAGTTGGTCTTCTCGTTGGCCTTGATCAGCGCGACGGTCCAGACCATCAGGAACTTCTGCACCTCCCAGCCGATCTGCGGATCGACCGGCACCACCGCGGTGGGGGCGGCCGGATCAAAAGCGCCGTCGCCCGCGTAGTTGGTGCAGGCGTCACGGCCCTGCGTGGCGAAGCAGATCTCCGGACCGCCGGTCGGCCAGAAGCTGGGCCATCCCATCGGACTGGCCGGATACTTCGACGCCAGCGGATCCTTGCCGGTGGGCGCGGTGGTGTCCAGGATCGGCTGGCCCTGGGCGTTCGCGGCCACCCGCGGCGCCAGGATCGAGCGATCGCCGGTCAGGGCGTTGGCGATCACGCGACGGAAACCGTCCGGCACCACGTCGGCCATGCCGATGGCGCGGAAGCGGGCGTCGTAGAAATCGCGGCGCGACTGGCTGATGAAGCGATCTTCGGATTCGGACAGCAGGACGGCGGTGTTGACCTTGTCGTAGTACGAGCCGGCGTTTTCGATGTAGTCGACGTCGTAGTCGCCGTTGGTGGTGGACAGCGCGTTCTCCAGCGGGTGGCCGCCGAAGCCGACGTCGCGCAGGAAGCCGGCCGTGCCGTTGGGGATAACCAACTGGGTTGCTCCGAAGCCGGCCAGGCCGGTGGGCGGACCGAAGTCGTCGGCGTCGGTGGCAGAGTGCAAGACCGGATCTACGAAGGCCGCGGCGCGAAGATAGTGCGGGCCCGGTTCGGGCCGGGAGAGCTCGCGGGTGAAATGATCGAAGGCCACCGTCGCCGCGATGATGTTGTCGTGGGCGGTCTGCTGCACCACCAGCGGCCAGTAGGTGTCGAACGACAGGCCCTGGTTGGTGACGATGTCACGGTAGATCGACTGCAGGAAGCCGACGCCGCCGGCCAGCCCCTGCATCTTGACGTTGTAGCGATCGAACGAGCGCTGGGCGGCGCCGATCAGGCTGAAGGTGGTGCGGTTGCGGCGGTAGTTGTCGAAGATGTGCCGGTTCTCCTGCGTCGAGACCAGGAACTGCATCTGTTCGTAGGGTTCGGCGCCGTTATCGAAACGGAAGACCGAGGCGTTGCCGGTGTCGGCCCAGTTGTCGCTGGCGAAGGCGTAGGGCACGCGCAGGCGTCCGGTGGGATCGATGCTGGGTCCGCCCCGTGCGGCGCCGCCGCTGGTCTCGGTGCCGGTGGGCAGACGCAGCGAGCTGTAGCCGACATAGTCAACCTGCTGCGTGCGGCACTTGGTCGGCGTGCCGTCGATGGAGACCACCAGGCCGTCCATCACCTGATCCCACTTGCCGCCTTTGCTCTCGTCCCAGTTGGCCGGCTGGCTGGGCGTGGTGTTGTAGCAGTTGCTGATCATCCCGTAGTTCTGCTGCAGCTGCGAGTAGTGGAAGTTGTCGATGTTGCCCTGGTTGGCCATCCCATACTGGATGCCCACCAGCCCGCCGAACGTGTCGGTGGCGGCGATGACGCCCAGGCCGGCGGCGGTCTTGTTCGACAGCTTGGTGGTATCGGCGAACACCGAGACGTTGTCGCCGTAGAAAAAGCGGGCCGCGGCGAAGTCCGTCACGCCCAGGCCCAGCATGTCCTGCGACGTCTCGCCGGGATACTCCATCACTGACGACTGCTGCCAGGTCCACAGCATCTGCGACTGTTCCTCGTCGGTGACCGGATCCCAGTAGCGCGGTCCCACGCAGGTCGACCCGTCGGCGACCACGTCCGTGCAGGGCGTCTTGACCGTGCCGTTCTTGGTGCGCAGCTGCCAGTACTGCGGCCGGTAGAACATCGCCGCCGAGCTGCTGACGAAGTTGTGGCGCAGACCGATGGAATGCCCCATCTCGTGGATGATCACGCCAGTCTGATAACGACCCTGGATATAGTGGAACATCCGATCGTAACGGTTCTGGGTGTCGACGCTGGTTTCGTTGTCACCGGGCGGGAATTTCTTGGCCAGGATGGTGGCCATCGCGGTCATCGACGACGGCTCGGGCGCTTCGTCCAGCACGCACGCCCCGCGCGCGGCCAGCGCATTTTCGCGCAGCTCCTTGACCCGGTTCCAAAGCAGCGGGCTGTTCATCCCCAGCGGCGACACGATGGCGCTGGAGGCCGCCGCCGATGTGCCGGCCGGCGCGCCCGCCAGCTGCAACATCGGGGCGTTGACCAGCTGGTTCTGCACCGGCGTGCCGTTGCCCAGGTTCAGCGTCGACTGGATCTTGATCTGGCTGGGTGAGGGAATGTCGTTGCGCGCCTGGACATCCAGGGCCATCACCCGGCTGGCGTTCAGCAAGGTGCGCACGTCGTCGCTGGGCGTGCTGGCGGCGATGGCGGCGAACTGTTTCGGATCCAGCGCGGAGGTCGCCGCCAGGCGAGCGTTGATCTCGGCCCGCGGCATGGTGGGCAGGCTTTGGCCGCCCGAAAGTTTCGCGGCGCCGGCCCAGTTCTGCACGTAGGTCCCGTTGGTGATCTCGGCGGTGGTCAGCTCGCCGTTGATGTAGCGGACCATGTCCACCAGCCCCTGCGCCGCCGAATCGGTGACCGACGTCCAGATGTTGATCGAGCCGACCACCTTCTCGCCCGACAGCGGATCGTTGCCGTCGGTCATGATGCCCCAGGCGGACGGCGTCTGCGGGTTGGGGATGTTGAGGACGGTGTTGTACCGGATATCGCCGGTGCGCACGACCAGGCCGGCCTTGCCGCAGGCCGGGTGATCGCTGGCGATGACGGGGTTGTGGCACAGCACCACGACCGGGTCCATGCCCGCGATGGTGCCGATGGCCATGCTGCTGGTGTCGCCGGGCATGCCGCGCTCGTTGGCCACGGCGGCGGCGGCGGCGTTGGCGTCGTTCACACACGACGGGTCGGTCCATCCCTTGGTGCGGCGGCAGGAGTCCAGCGCCTCGGAGATGCGCACCGCTTCGTCGGTGTCGTCCTGCTGGCCGCGCCACATCGGGAAGGTCTGATCGCAGGTGGCGCCCTTGATATTGCGGCATTCCACCAGGCGCGCGGTCTGCACGGCGGCCTTCATGGCCAGATCCCACTGCAGGGCGGCGCGGTTGGTGGGATCGAACAGCGTGGTGTCGCCGGCGACGTACCAGGGGATGGTCTTCACCTTGCGCTGGCTATACGGCAGGGTGCACTTCTGCTTGTAGACGTCGCAGCGCGAGCCGGGGCCGGCCTTCTCGCACTCGTCGGCGGTGCCGTTGCCGTCGGTGTCGCGGTTGGGATCGGCGTTGGCATCGCCGGTGGGATCCTCGGTCGTGGCTTTGGTCGCGCAAGCCAGGGCCACCGTCGGTTTGCCGTTCGTGTCGTTCGAATAGAAATGACTCTGTTGCCAGATGTTGTAGCGCGAGGTGTAGCGGACCCAGTCCTGGTCGATGAGGCCATAGTTGCGGGCGTAGCCCAGGCGATAATCAAAGTTGAAGGCGCCGATGGCCTGAAAGCGCACGCCGTCCATCTGCGCCGGCTCGTAGTCGGTGTCGGTGACCTTGCGGTACGACTCGCGGATGGTGAGCTCGGTGGGGTTGCAATTGCCGTAGGGCGAGCTGCCGCCCGAGACGTAACCGACCGGCAGCATGCAGGTGGGGATCGAGCCGGTGCCGCCGAAGGCGCTGAGATCCAGCAGCTCGGGCGTGGCGTAGACCTTGTTGGTGATGTCGAAGTAGCCCTGGTCGGGGACGAAGTTCGGCGCGTCCGGGCTGTTCGGATCCAGCACCGTGTACGCGAACGGTTCGTACTTCACCGCGCCGATGATGCCGAGCAGGCTCATCGTGTCGTAGTCGTAGGCGCTGGTGAGCAGGTTCTGCGACCAGTCGACGCGAAAGTATTGCCGGTTGTACCAGGGGCGATCGGTGGTGTTCTCGCCGATGATGTTCAGCTCTTCGCCGGTCTGCGGGTTGTACTCGCGCTTGATGTCGAAGTGACTTTCGATCTTGTAGCTGGCGACGATCTGGCCGTCGTTGTCGGTCTTCAACTGGACGCCGTTGTACTGGTTGCCCTTGCCGTCGGTGCCGGCGATGCGCTCGTAGGACAGCCGGGCGTTCAAGGTGTCCTCGGTGATCTCCCAGCGGATGCGCGACACCGGCTCGGCGTACGTCGAGGTGAACAGCCCGTCCTGGGCCGCGCCATACGACACGTCGACCACGGTTCCGCGCTTGTAGAACTCGGGATCGTCGGCAGTGCTCTGCAGGTCAGCGCCGACGAAGAATGATTTGTCCAGGGCCTGGGCTTGCACCCGGTTGATGGGAGCCCGTTCCTCGGCGCAGGCGGTGAGGGCCAGGGCCAGCGCCACGCCGGCAAGAGATCGGACGCGTCCAATCGATCGCATGAATCCTCCGAGCTGAATATCGAACTGAAAAGAAACACCCATCCGACGGAGGCGCTGTTTCATCGCGCGCCCGTCGGATGGGTTAAGGACGAAGAACTACTGACCGGCGGCGCCGTCGGTGACGCCACCGTCGGTGCTGGCCGCGCCCCACTGACAGACGCCGTGGCCGAGATCCGTCATGGCCGAGGTGTCACAGACGAGCATTGGATCCGACTGGTCGGCGCAGTCCGCCGCCGTATCGCAAAGCGGGAAGCAAACGCCGCTGTCGCCCACGGCCGAGGTCGCGTCGAGCGGCAGACAGATGCCGTGCGGCGCACCGGCCAGCGACTTTCCGGCGCCCACCCAGTTGCAGTTCGTCGTTCCGCCCAGCACGCACTGGCGCGTGCAGAAGGACGCGATGATGGTGGTGGCGCTAGCGCCGATGCCCAGGCAGTGACCGGCGCAGGGGTCGGTCGTGCCGGTTGGATCATACGCGCAGTGGGCGCCGAAGGCCGTACCCGGGTTCGGCGTGTCTACGCAGACCGCCGTCGAGTCGTCGCACTTGCGGCCGGTCGGGCAATCGCTGTCCTGTGAGCAGTTCGGCAAGCAGGCGGCACTGTTCGCCATGCCGGTGTTGTCGAACAGGGTGGCACAGGCGACGTCTGGCCGGCCATTGCACTTGGTGGCGGCGGCCATGCCGGGCGTGCAGTTAAGGAAACAGTAACCGACTGGCGTGGCGTCGGCGCTGACGTCGACGCACGTGCCGCCGGCGTTCTGACAAGCGGTGGCGCTGGGGTTGTCCGTGCAGGCCACCGTGCAATAGCCGTGCGGTGGGCCGCCCACGCCATTAATCGTCTTGTCACCGGGCGCCAAACACGTCAGACCGCCGCCGCAGTCGCTGGTGGCCATGCACGCCGTGCCGATGGTGCCTTTGATGACCACCACCCCGCCGTCGCCCTTGACGCCGCCGGTGCCCGATCCGCCGTCGGTGCCGACGGTGCCGCCGCTGCCCCCGGTGGTGCCGCCGGTGCCGGTGGCTGATCCGTCCGCCTTGTTGCCTGACGAGCTGCTGCCGCACCCGATGGCGCTGATGCCCGCGAACAACGTGGCCACAAGGCAGATCCCCAGGCGGGCCTGCACAATCGACTGCTTTTGGATCTGATCGAATCGCATTAAGTCCTCCACTCCGTGATTTTGAGATAGAGCCGCCGCTTCACAGAAACGGGTCAGCCGGGGGTTCAACATCATCGATCAAGCGGCGGCCGTCCCTGACCGGCGCGAAAGCGGACATAGTCGGCGATCATCTGCGGGTGATCGAAGACGATGTCTGGCGGCAGAGCGTCCAGGGGGAAGATCTGGGCCACCGCCGCGTCATCGCCGCCCTGGGGAACGCCGTCGGCGCGGGCGATGTAGACCACGCTGACCGTGTAAATGCCGCGCGGATCGCGGGCCGGGTTGGAATAGACGCCCAGCAGGTCCAGGAGCTCGACGGCAAGCCCGGTCTCTTCCAGGGCTTCGCGGCGGGCCGCCTGCGCCACCCATTCGCCGGCGTCGACGAATCCGCCCGGCAACGCCCAGCCGAGAGGCGGAAACTTGCGCTTGACCAGAACGATGCCGCCGCCGTTTTCGATGATGATGTCCACCGTCGGTTTGGGGGCCTTCTCGGTCACCGCCATATCTAGTCGCGCCGCCTTTCCTCGAAGCCCAGCAGACGCGCTTTCATCGCCGCGAACACTTTGGGGTCGCCGCCTCCATCCGCCAGGTTCTTCTTTTCGCCGGGATCGACGCGCAAATCAAACAGTTCCCACCGCCGGTCGCTGATGCGGTGAATGATCTTCTTGTCGCCGTCAACCATCATCGCTGCGTGGTGCGGCCAGGCGGTGGCCGGCAGCAGCTCGGCGTAGACCGGGCGGGCCGGGCGCTGGCCGCCTTGAATGAACGGCAGCAGGCTGCGCCCGCGGAAGACCGCCGGCGGCGCGGCGCCCACCAGATCGACCAGCGTCGGCCCGACGTCGGTCAGCGCCACGTCGGTGTCGACGACGTGCGCGGCCTGCCCAGGGACGGCGATGATCAACGGGACGCGGAGCTGTTCGTCGAAGAGATCCTGGCCGTGGAAGAACGTCTTGTGCTCGCCCCAGGCTTCACCGTGGTCGGCGGCGACGACGATGGCGGTGTTGTCGGCCAGGCCGGCGGCCTTCAGCGCATCAAGCAGCTTGCCCACCCAGCGGTCGACAAAAGCGATCTCATAGTCGTATTTCTCCACCAAACCCGGCACGCCCGACAGGCTGGTGGGAAACTCCGGGTGCGGCATGTAGCTGGAATGCGGTTCGAACAGGTGCGTCCACAGCACGAACCGTTCTTTCTTCGCCGCCGCCTTGCGCAGCCGATCGATCACCCGCGGCACGATGCGGGGCGCGGCGATGTCCTTGTTCGATTCCGCGACCGTGCCGGCGCCGTCGTTGGACCACTCGGCGAATCCCTTGCTGATGCCGCGGTCGGCGGTGAAATAAAAGTGCGAGAAGATCCCGATCGGCCGCAATCCGGCGGCGGCCAGCGATTCGAAGAAGGTCTGGTTCGACGGCAGCAGGTTGGGATAGTTCACGCCCGGTTTGTCCCAGGCGATCTCCGACGGGTAACGGCTGGTCAGGGTGGCCGGGAAGGAGCGCGGCGTGTTCGGCGCCTGCGACCAGACCCGGCGAAAATAGGTCCCGCGCCGCGCCAGCGCGTCCAGCGCCGGCGTCAACGACCGCCCGGCCGGCCGACCGTAACCGGCCACCCCCAGGCGATCGGCGCGCATAGCGTCGATGGTGATGACGAGGATGTTGCCGGTGAAACCGCTCCCGGCGGCGCGTTTGCTCACCGGCGCTGGCACCGCGGCGGGCGGTGGCTCGATGGTGGCCACGGCGTCGCCGCCTTCGCAGTTCTGATCGATGCCGTCGCCGGGGATGTCTTCGGCGCCTGGGTGAACGTCGGCGCGCCGGTCGTCGCAGTCGCCGCCGCCGAACGCCGCCGAGAAGCCATCGCCGTCCCCGTCGGACAGCCGGCGCGCCACCTGCACCGCAAAGCGCAGGCCCAGCGATCCATTGCTGATCGCCTCGTAGGCCGGCGAGGTCTCCGGCACGCGCGCCGCCAGCGACAGCGCGATCAGCGCGGCGGCGGCGCCCAGCAGCGCCGCCACGCCCGGGACCCGCTGCCGCCAGCGTCGCCCCGGCGCCGAGCCAAACCAGAAAAGCCCATGTCCCAGGGCCATCACCGCGGCCAGCGCCAGCACCACCAGCGGTCCGAGATCCAGCACCCGCCAGTCGGCCCGCGACAGCGCCAGGATTCCCGCCAGCACACCGCCCACCACCAACACCAGCAACGTCATGCCGGTCAGCCCCAGCAGCCGCGGCCGCGGCAGCACCGCGTCCACCCCTCGCCGGGCGATCGCCGCCGAGCCCATGGCGATCGCCGCGGCGACGGGCGCGGCGATCAGCACCACGCCGCCGGCGGCGATGGTGGCCAGTTTCTGGCTGGCCATGTTGCCGATCAGCAGGCGCTGTCCGACGGCCGCGCCGGCTGCCAGCACCAGCAGTCCGATGGTGGCGGCCACGATGTTTCCGGCGGCGTGGCGATCGCGCGCCGGGTTGTCGCGGATGGCTCGAAACCCGTCGGGCAGGGCGCCCATCACGCCGGCCACCAGCGCCCCCAGCACCAACCCAGCCAAGAGGCCCACCACGCCGTAGAGCCCGAACGCCAGCAGGGCCAGTTGGGAACAAGGAGTTGGTCCGTCGGCCCGCGCCATCGTGATGGCGGCGTCGACCAGCCCGGCGCCCACAAACCCCGCGAAGGTCGAAGCCGCCACGGGCCCGTGAAGGTCTCGAAGCCGCATGCTCTATTTGAGCAGCTACCACGCCCATCCGGGGCTGACAACCCGCGCCTGACGATATCGGCGGCCGGGAACCACCTTGACGATGCCCGCGCGCCGCGATACTGCGGTGGCCGTTGTCGTCGCACCATCGTCCGTATCAAAAAAACGTTCGTCGCCGTCGCGCCCTCGGCTGCCGTCGTCTGGCGCTGGCGGCGTTTCTCATGTCCAGTTGTGGCGGCGTCCGGCCCGGCACCACGCCCGGGCCCGGAACCGACGCTGCCTCGCCAAACGACCACCCCCTGTCCGTGGTCGACGCGGCGCTGGCTGCACCCGCCACCGGCGTGTCGTCCAGCGCGGATGGCGCCCGCACGGCGATCGATCTGGTGGCCAACCGCATCCAGGCCGTGTCGCATCGGCAGGGGCGGCTGGTGATGGACACCGGGACGCCGGATTTTCTCAAGTACATCGATGGCGACTGGAAGACGTCGTGGATCCTGGGCGAAAAAGATCAGGGCCGGCCGGCGGCGATGGTGGCCACCATCTCGTCGATCTTTTTCTTCCCGCTGGACACCGACGGTGACGGCGCGGGTGGCGGGGCGCTGTCCGACACGCTGCTGTCTTTCACCGGGCGGTCGCTGGCGCCCAAGCAGCGGCTGTCGATCTTCGTCAACGAAAAGCCCATCACCACGCTGGACATCGACGAGCAGACCAAACGGTACGACGTCACCGTGCCCGCGTCGGCGTGCAAGCTGGGCGACAACCGGGTGCGCCTGACCTTCCGCGCGGCGGGCACCAGCGCCGGCGGCCAGCGCAGCGCCGCGGCCATTCACAGCATCAGCATCGGGCCAGCCGGCCTGGGCCCGCTGGTCGAGTCGGCCAAGCCGGTGGCCGCGCAGACCATCGACCTCGGTGGCGTCAAGCGAGCGGCGGTCACTCTGGCGGGCAGCCAGGGCGGGCGGCTGTCGTATTACCTGGCGCTGCCGGTCGGCGCCCGACTGTCATTGTCGTACGGGTCGAAGGCGCCCGGCGCGTCGGTCGAGGTGCGGGTGGCCGTCGACGGCGCGCGGCCGCGGGTGCTGCACCAGGGCGCGGCCGTCGCCGATCACTGGACCGACGCGATCGTCGATCTCGGCGCGGCGGGTGGGCAAGCGGCGCGCATTGATCTGGTCAGCCGTGGCGGCGACGTCGCCTGGGGCGATCCGCGCGTGGTGGTGACGGCGCCGGTGCCGCCGCCGCTGCCGCACAAGACGTTCGACCATCTGTTCGTGTGGATGGTGGACACCCTGCGCGCCGACAAGGTTCACGTCTACAACCCGCAGACGCGTGTGCAGACGCCGAACTACGACGACTTCGCCGCCGATGCGACCCGCTTCGAGTGGGCGCAGGTGCCGGGCACCTGGTCCCTGCCGTCACACGCGTCCCTGCTGACCGGCGTCTACCCGGTGGTGCACAAGGCCACCGCCCACGAGGCGCGGCTGTCCGCCGACGTTCCGTTCGTCGCCGAGGAGATGAAGAAGGCCGGTTACAAGACGGCCCTGTTCTCGTCGAACGGTTACGTGTCGAACAAGTGGGGCTTTGATCGCGGCTGGGACATGTACCGCAATTTCATCCGCGAGAACCTGCCCAACAGCGCCGACTATCTCTGGAAGATCGCCAAACCGTGGGTGCTGGCCAATCAGAAGCATTCCGAGTTCGCTTACCTTGCCACCGTCGAGCCGCACGTCATCTACAACCCGCCCAAAGAATTCCTGATCAAATACTGGAACAAGCCGTATCACGGCCCGATCAAGCCGACGAAGACGGGCGTGCAGCTGGGTTTGATCAAGAGCGGCAAGCTGAAGATCAATGACAACGACAAGGCCTATCTGGAAGCGTTGCACGACGGCGAGATCACCCAGAGCGACGCCGCCTTCAAAGTGTTCGTCAACGATCTGAAGAAGGCCGGCCTTTACGACCAATCGGTGGTCATTGTGGTCTCCGATCACGGCGATGAATTCTGGGAGCACGGCGGGGAAGGGCACGGCCATTCGGTCTATCAAGAGCTGACGCGCGTCCCGCTTTTGATCCGCGCGCCCGGCTTGCTGCCGCCCGGCCACGTCGTGCACAGCGACGTCGAGATAATGGATCTCTTCGCCACCATGCTGGAGCTCTGTGGCGTGCGCGTGCCGGCGCAGAGCGAAGGCACCTCGCTGATTCCGCTGGTGCAGGACGAGGTCGGCCGCAGCCCGCGCGCGGCGTTGACCCTGGACGGGACCACCGCCCGCGGTTTGAAAGTGGGCCGTTACCGTTTGATCGAAGCCGGCAAACAAGAATTGTTCGACGAGATCGAAGACCGCCGCGAACAACACAGCGTGGCCGCCGATCGTCCGATCGCCTTACGGCAGATGCGCAACGTCTTTGGCCTGCTGCACGCCTACGAGGCGCGCTGGAACAAGACCCGCTGGGGCACCGCGGCCAACGTCACGCCCGCTTTCGCCCACGACGTCGGTCTTTGACCGGCGTCTTTGGGTATAGTGCGCATCAATGAAGGGCTGGCGACAATTGCGGGCCGCGGCGCGGGCGACGGTTCACACCGCGCTGGTCGCCGCGCCGTTGCTGGGTATGCTGACGGCGTCGTCCTGGCCGCTGCGACTTTTCTTTGCCGCCCTGACCGCGGGCGGTCTTTACGCCCTGGTGTGGGCGGCGTTCGTTTACATCCCCGGGTTCGATCTGACGTTTCGCATTCCCTGGCGCGGACCCGCGCGCAAAAAGCGCATGGCCATCACCTTCGACGATGGCCCGAACGGCGCCGCCACCGAAGAGGTGCTGGAATTGTTTCGGCGCCACCAGGCCAAGGCCACTTTCTTTCTGGTCGGGCGCAACGTCGAGGCGCAGCCGGCGCTGGCCCAGCGGATCGCCCGGGAAGGCCACGCCGTTGGCAGCCACACCTATTCGCACGCCAAGCTGCATTTTTTGCCGCGCGCGCAGATGCAGGAGGAGATCGATCGCGGCCATGCCTGCCTTGGCACGGTGAAAATTTCCTCCGAGCTCTTTCGCGCCCCGCACGGTTTGAAGTCGTGGGCGATGGCCCGGTATCTGCGGGCGCGCGGCCTGCGCCTGATTGCCTGGACCGATGGGGTCTTTGACACTGACTGTCCGTCCGGCGAGGTGATCTTTCGGCGCGCGTTGCCCAAGCTGCGCGGCGGGGAGATCTTGCTTTTGCACGACGGCAAGCTCGGCCACGATCGCCGACCGATGCTGGACGCGCTGGCGAAGATCCTCGACGCCTGCGCCGCGCGCGGCCTGCAGCTGGTTACGGTGCCCGAGCTGCTCGGCTTCGGCGCGGCTCCGTCGGCAAACCAGGTAACAACGACGGTTTGACCGCCGCCGACGCCGCCACCGCCAACGGCGGCGTTGTGCTGGTTAACCTTGGCGCGGCGGCGTGAGCGGCGATGGCCTGTAAATAGAGGCGGGTCATGGCTTGCAAGGCGGCCTCGCGTGGGAACCGCTCGAGCACGTGCGCACGTCCGCGCCGTCCCATGCTCTGGCGCGCCTCGGCGGGCAGGGCGATCAGGCGGGCCACGGCCCGGGCCAGCGCGCCCACCGATCCGGTCGGCACCACGAAGCCGCTGCCTCCGTCGACGACGATCCCGTCCCTGTTGGCCTGCCGGCTGACCACCGCCGGCAAGCCCGACAGCTGTCCTTCCAGCGAAACGTTGGGCATGCCCTCGGCCCACGACGGCAGTACCAGCGCGTCGGCGGCGTGATAATACGGCACCAGATCGCCGATCGTCCCCGGCAGGCGCACCTGGCGCGCCAGACCACCGGCCTTGATCAGAAAGCGCGTGATTCGATCGGATAGCCGATCGCGCACCCGCCCCGGAAGCAACAGGACAAAGTCGTCCGGCAGCCGCCCTTGCCGTTTCAACCAAGCCAGCGCCATGACCAGACCGATCTGGTTCTTGACAAACGACAGTCGCGCCGGGCACAAGAGCACGAATTGATCGCCGCCCAGATCCAAGGCGCGGCGCGCCTGCGCGCGCTGGGCCGCGGTGGGCGGTTGAAAGCGGCCCGCGTCGCTAATGTTGTGAATGACGGCGATGCGCTCTTTCGGCACGCGGCCGATGCCAATCAGGGCGTCGGCCACACTGCACGAATTGACCGTCATCTTGAAGCAACGCCGGCTGAAGAGGCGGGCCATCGCCAAATACTGCGGATAAATCGGCCGCCCGCGCACCGACATCAGCGTCGCCGGCTGATGGCGCGACCGCCGCAAGGCGCGCCAGATTTGCAGGTTCACCTGATCGCGAAACGAATGAATCAGATCCGGCTGGTAGTCATCGATGACCGCGGCCAGACGACGCGGCAGATTGCGGTCAGAGACGCCGGCGTCCAGCGATCCAATCGCGCCGTTCTTTGGCAGGCCGGAACAGTGCACTTCGGATTGAACGGTGCACAGTCGGTACTCGAACAAAGAGTGGTCCAGTGTCTCCAGCATCTGCAGCAACTGGCCTTCGGTTCCGCCTTGCTGAAGATTCTTGATGACGAAAAGGATTCGCTGGCGACGTCCGTTCACGACGGCGGACAATACCGCGAACCGCCACCGCCGATCGGCAAATCGGCACGTTCATGATCACTGTCACGGATTGACTGCCGACCAACCGACACTGCGCAGGACGTCCAAATATCGCGGCACGACCGCTTGCAGCGAATAGCCTTCTTCGACGCGGGCCCGCGCCCGTTGGCCCATTTCGGCCCGCAGCGTCGGGTTTTCCACCAGGTTCACGATCGACTGTTCCCATTCGTCGTCGCTGGCCGGGAGAAAGCCGTCTTTGCCGGGCGTGACGACGTCGTTGTTGGCGCCGACCGGGGAGGCCACTCCGGGGCGGCCCAGCGCCATATATTGGATCAATTTGTAAGCGCACTTGCCTCTCTCATAAGGATTATCCGGCAGCGGCATGACCCCGACGTCGATGGCCGCCAGGTCTTCAATTTCTGTCTCGGCTTTCCAGCGAACGAAGGTTGGCCGCAACGCCGCCAGCGCGGCGGGCGGCGGGCGGTCAGAGATCACCAGCAATTTCGCCCCCGTCTTTGCCAGGGCCCGGCTCAATCCGGCCGCGGCGTGCGCCAACTGATGATAGTTAACCGACATTCCGGTCCACCCCACCACCACGTCGCGCCCGCGGGTGTCGCGCGCCGGCAGGGGGTGGTAGCGATCGGTGTCGACAGTGGTGGGGATGATGGTCGTCTTTGCGGGCGCCGCCGCGGCCGCGGCCAGATTGCGGTTGCCGGCAATCACGTGGTCAGAGAGCGCGATCAATTCCTGGAATTTGTTGCTGGTGGCCCAGTTGTGGAAAATGGCGTCGTCAAAATCGAACACGCAGCGCCGGCCCCGCGCGGCCAGACGCTCCAGCGCCAGCGTCGGCAATTCCAGCATCGGGCGCTGGAAAAAGACGATGTCGTCAGCTCCCAGCGCGCGTACGTGGCGGTAGCGGCTCAGCGCCGCCAAGGGAACGTAAAGCGGGCGCGCCCGGTTGAAGGGGAACGGCAGCCGCGTGTCGCCGTAAACGCTGGGATTGGGAACCCGGACCTCACAGTGGACGCCGGCACTCTGCAGCGCTTTGACCACCGCGAAGCCACGCGCGCGGGCGGCCGGCACGACCTGGCCCTGAACAAAGAACACCACTCTCATGAAGGAATCACTTCGAGCGGGAACTGTACTTGCCGCTAGCGCTATTTCAATCCGGCTGTGCGCATCACCTCGGCCAGCGACGGGATCCCGCCCAGGCCGCCCAGGTGGCGACAGTTCAGCCCGGCGGCGGCGTTGGCGAAGGGCAAGCTGCGATCCAGGCTCCAGCCGTTCAGCATGCCGTAGGCGAACGCACCCCGGAAAACTTCGCTGGAGCCGGTGGAATCGTACATCTCCACTGGAACGGCGGCGGCGCGCACGATGGCGTCACTCTCGAGGCCCATGGCGCCTTCTTCGCCCAGGGTCAGCACGGCCACGCGCGGACCCAGCTTGACGATCTCGCGCAGGCTGCGTTTGACGTCCGACGAATGGGCCACCTCGGCCGCGAACCGTTCCGAGCCGATCACCGCGTCGCACAGAGCCAAGAGCTCACCCATCCCGGCGCCCAGGTGCCGGGCGTCCAGTAGCACGGGGATGCCCAGCGCGTTGGCCCGTTCGGCGGCGGCGATCTGCGCCGTCGGCATGCGACCGTCGACCAGCAGCAGGGCGGCGTCGTCCAGAAGATCTTTCGGCAGCTCGCCCGGATCCAGCGCGATCACGCTGCCGCGGGTGTAGCGGACGATGCGACGGCCGGTGCGCTCGTCGACCAGCACGAACGACGCGGGGGAGATCTTGCCCGGTTCAATCAAGACCTGCGAGGTGTCGACCCCGAACTCTTTCAGGCCGCGCAGGATGATGGCCCCAAACTCGTCGTCGGACAGCCGTCCCACGTAGCGGGCCTGGCCGCCGAACGCACACACCGTGGCCAGCGCCGTGCCGACCGAACCGCCCGCTTGCACGCTGAACTGGTGCAGCTCGACCTCCGTCTCGGCTGAGCGCGGCGCCACGCCCATCTGGACGACGGTGGCTTCGCCGATTCCGACCACTCGGTCGGACACCCGAGGTTGCATCGGGTCACGTTAGCATAAATGTGTCAGGCGCCTGGGAAACCTACCGGGCCCGTGTCGCCGTCGGAGGCACCGTCGCAGCGACGATTCCGGCCGCTCCCGCCGATGCCGGCAAAAGCGGCCGTCCCAGTAATCGCTGCGAGCGCACGAACCGCTCCAGCGCGTCCAGCGCCTTCACATAGCTGGCGCTGGCATAGTACGAACGACCGAGGTAGTAGAGCAGCTCGGGCCGGCGCGCGACGAAGGCGGCGTCGTCGCCGAGCGGCTTCAGCTCTTCGATGGCGTCGGCGTAAAACTCGGCCTTGTAGTCGAGAAATCCCGACAGCAACGCGAAGTCAGCGCCCAGGCCCCCCGAGCCCGGCGGTAGATCAGGCCATTTTTCCAGAATCTTGTACGCGGTGGCGTAGCGGCGCGCGCCCACCGCCGCGACGACGTCGCCGTATTCGACGGCGATGTGGTCGCCGAGAGGCTTTTGCGTGGCCGCCAGCTTGGCCGGGACGACCGGGGGTTGCAGCGTCTCCCCGGGCCCAAGCGCGATCTCCGGATCGCGATCGAAACGCGTCGACACCAGATCCAGCAACAGCCGCGCTTGCGCTGCTTCCGGTGACGGGCCGGCCGCCTCGGCCCGCCGGGCCCACAGCTCGGCCTCGCGCGCCTTGCCGTGGCCAAGCAGGCTGCGCGCCAGCAGACCCGCCTGCACGCCGTGATCGGCGCCGTCCAAACCAGCCGTCACCTCGGTCAGCCGCCCGTATGGCCACAGCGGCCCGTACACCTTCGCCAGGTAGGGATCAAAGCGGGCATAACCCAGCAAATCGCGGGGCGCGCCGAATTCAATGCGCGCGTTGTCGTCGGTGTTGTCGGGCGCGCCGGCGGTGAACGCCTCCAGCTCTTCGGGACCAAGCAGCAGATAGGCCAGCACGTCGTGCGGCGATTCCAGGCCTCCGCGGTGCGCCTCGGCGCGGGTGGTGGGATCGCGGAAGGCGCGCTTGACCACGTCCAGGTCCAGCTTCAACGGCGCGGTGGTGGCGATGAGGATGGTGTCCGACGACAGATCCTCCGCCGAGAAAACATAGACGAAGGGAAACTCGTCGCGCACCGTGCGATAGATGGTCTTGATGTTCCAGGGGGCCATCTCGTAAAGCTGCGCCCACTGACAAAAAATTCCGTTTGGCGCCAGGCGCCGTTTGATGTCGCGAAAATACTCGCGGGTGAACAGATTGGAGACGCCGGTCAGCCAGGGGTTCGACGGTTGACTGACGATGACGTCGAATTTGTCCGTGCGTTGGCCCAAAAAGTTACGCCCGTCGCCGATGCGGGCCGTGACTTTTGGGTTTTGCAGCGGCCGGTGATTGTCATTGTCGAAAAAGTGCGAGGCGCGATAGATCGCCGGTTCCAGCTCGACCACCTCCAGCGATTTGATCGGATATTGGGTGATGGCGCCGGCGGTGACGCCCGACCCGTAACCGACCAGGGCCACTTTCGGGGCGTCGTTGCCGGGATAAAGCAGCAGCGGCAACAGGCCGACGGTGATTTGCGTGGCCATGTCGCCGTCGTTGGAGGCGTCCACCTTGCCGTTGTTCTTCAGCGAGTAGGCCTTGCCCCACTGATCAACCGACACCGTGGTCGACACGCCGTCCTCGTAAAAGACCAGCTTGGGCGTCTTCCACTCTTTTTTATCCATGCGCCGGTGGATGTAATCGCGGGCGATCGAGACCCGGAAAAATCCCGACGAGAAGCTGACCAGATCCCAGCGCGGCAACAGCAGGCCCACCACCGCCAGCGCCACCGCCGTCACCGCGCCGGCCACCCGCCGCCGCCACGCCAGTCCCGGCGCCACCGCCGACAGGCCCGCCGCCAGCAGCAAGCTGCCGGCGGTCGCCACGTAGATCCCGCGCTGCAACCCCAGCACCGGCAACGTCACGAAGCCGGCCAGGAACGATCCGACGATCGCCCCGATGGTGTTCACCGCGTAGGCCGATCCGATGTCTCGCCCGACGTGTTCAAGATCGCCGGTGGCGATGCGCATGGTCAGAGGGAAGACCCCGCCCATCAAGACGGTCGCCGGCAGCACGGTGATGCAGGCCATGACGAACTGACAGATCAAGATGGTGTCGACGCCGAAGCTGGTCGATTCCAGCAGCCAGGCGAAGACGTATGGAATGTGATCGGTGACCAGGTACGACAGTCCCACTGCCACCGCGATCGACAGGTGCAGCGCCGCCAGCGCCGCCACCGGATTGGGCAGGCGCTGCGACAGCCGCCCGAAGATCGCCGCCCCCGCGCCGAGACCGATCAGGAACGCCAGCAGGATCAGCGTGAAGGAAAAGATCGACGACCCGATCAGCACCGCCAGCGTGCGCGTCCACAGCACCTGCAGCGTCATCGCCGTGGCCCCCGAAACGCAGAAGGCGAACAGCGCCATCCGCCGCGCCGCCCGCGGCAGATTCAGGATCGGCGGCAGTGAATCGGCCGGCGCGTCGCCGGTGCTGACGGCCCGTTCCAATAGCTCGTCCATGGTCGTCCGGCCGGCCGGATTGGGGATGAATCGCCGGGCCAGCAAGATGGCCGCCGCCAGGGTCAGGTTGAACGACGCCGCGGTGACGTTGGTCCAGCGCAGGCCGATGCTGGGCAGGAAGGCGAACCCGGCCAGAAATGACCCGGCCACGGCGCCGAACAGATTCACCGCGTATAGCGTGCCGATGCGAAATCCCACCCGCCGCAGCTCCCACGGGTGCTGGACGAAATGCCGCGACAGCAGCGGCAGCGTCGCGCCCATCAATGTGGTCGGCACCAGCAACAATCCCGCCGACGCCACGAAGCGCAGCGTCGACAGCAGCGCATAACGATCGCCGAAGGCCGCCCACAGCCAGCGGTTCAATCCTGGGTAGAAGCTGATCACCCACGGCACCAGCAGCGCGTAAAGCCCGACCGCCGCTTCGGCCAGGGCATACGACCGCAGCGGGTTTTTCAGGCGATCGGCGAACTTGCCGGCCAGGTAGGAACCCAGGCCCAGGCCGCCCATGAACGCCGTCAGCACCGTCGACACGGCCAGCGTGGTCGACCCGAAGACCAGCGTCAGCATGCGGGTCCACAGCATTTCAAGCACCAGGCCCGACGCCCCCGATAGGAAAAAACAGGCCAGGATCACCGCGCGCATTGAGGGCGGCCACTTTAACAGGCGCCGGTGATCTCCGGTTAGCGCTGCTAGGATGCAACTCAGAAACCGCCATGCCGGTCAAAGACCCGAGACCAATGCTCGCCGTGTCGATCATCGAGCGCCCTTTGGGCATGGGGGCAGCAACACCCGCCGACGAGGCGGCGCTGCTGGACAGCGTGCGGCGCGGCGCGCCGGGCAGCCGCGAGGCGCTTTACCATCGTTACAAGCGCCGGGTGTTCGCCCTGGCGGTGCGCATCGTCGGGCCGATGGACGCCGAGGAGGTCACGCAGGAGGCGTTCATTCGCATCTTTCGCGGGCTGACCAAATTTCGCGGCGATTCGGCGCTGGGGACCTGGATCTATCGACTGGCGGTGAACGCAGCGCTATCGCACCGCTCGCGCCGCCGCCCCGACACGCCCGAGGCCAGCCACGAAAGCGAGGCCGAGACCCTGCACGCCCAGCCGGCGCTGCACGGCCAGGACAGCGTGCTGCGCGCGCGCCTGCAAAAAGCGTTGGAGCGGCTGCCGGTCGGTTACCGCACGGTGATCGTCTTGCACGACGTCGAAGGCCTGGAACACGAAGAGGTGGCGTCGATCCTGGGCTGCCACGTCGGCACGTCGAAGTCGCAGCTGCACAAGGCGCGGGCCCGGCTGCGCGAGTTCCTGTCCCAAGACGGAATCACCGCCGCGGCCCTGGAGAACGACTGATGGCCCACGAGACAGACGCGGCAACGCCGCCGCCTGGACAAGGGCACGTCGTCGATCAGCTGTCGCCGTATCTCGACGGCGAGCTGGGTGACGGCGCGGCAGCGCGGGTGCGCGCCCACCTGGAGGCGTGCGCGGCGTGCGCGCAAGTGGCCGACGAATTTCAGGTCATGGTGCGCGTGGCCCGTTCGCTGGATCGGCCCGAGCCGCCGCCCACGTTGTGGCCGGCCATCGAAGGCGCGCTGGCCCGACGCGAGCGTGGGCCGTTCGGCTGGCGGGTGTTCGCCGGCGGTCTGCTGGCTGGCGCGGCCGTCGCGCTGGCGGTGGTGTGGGTGGGGACTGGGCACCTGGCCAGACGGGTGCCGCCGACGGTGGCGCGCGGCGAGGCCAGCGCGCCGCCCGCCGCCACCGATCCTTTGCTGGCCGAGGCGGAGGGCGAATTCGAGCGCGCCGCCGCCGCCTACGAACGTTCGATCGACAAGCTGCGCGCGCTGTTGGTGCGCGAGCAGTCATTGTGGAGTGTGGACGAACGGGTGCGCTATTCCGATCGTCTGGCCCGCCTGGACGAGGCGATCACCCGCTCGCGCGAGACGGCGCGCCAGCGACCGGGTGATGTCGCCGGCAATGAACTTTTGTTCGCCGCCTATCAGAAGAAGATCGAGTTTCTGGCCGCCGCGGTTCATCGCGGCGCGCCCGGTCCGGGCGGAGACGGGCCGTGATCGGCGGTTGGTTTTTGCGGCCGTCGGTGGCGTCGCGGACCGTGCTGGCGGCGACGGCGGCGCTGGCGCTGGTGATCGCCAGTGGGCGCGCTCGGGCCGCCGACAGTGGGGCTGCCGTCGCGCCCGCGTCCGCGGCCAACACCGAGCGCCGCGAGATCATCGTGCCCATGCCCGGCGGCGAGCTGGTGCGCATCGACAACGCCCTCGGCCGGGTGTCGGTGTCGGGCTGGGATCACCCGGGCCAGATCCACATCGTCGCCGACAAGCGCGCCGCCAACGCCGAAGCCCTCGGCCGCCTGCGCGTCCACTACACCGCCTGGCAGAACGGCGAGATCCACGTCGACACGCGCGTCGAATTGCCGGGCGGCGAACGGTCGCTGCCTTTGTCCGGCAGCGGCGTCGATCTGGTGATCGAGGTGCCGCCAGAGGTCGCCGTCGAGGCCAAGACCTTCGGCGGCGATCTGTCCGCCAGCGGCCTGCGCGCCGGCGCCCGCCTGGAAACCACCGGCGGTCGCATCGGCGTGTCGGACGTGCGGGGCGGGGTGGTCACGCGGCAATTGCAGGGCGGCCAGACGGTGACGTCCGTCGACGGCGACGTCGATCTCGACGGAGTGGAAGGGGACATGGACCTGCGCAGCGTGGGCGGCGGCCGCCTGGACGCGCGCCTGGTCGACGGCCGCATCCGCGCCGAGGACATCCGCTCGGCCCTGGTGCGCTTGACCGCCACCACCGGCGACGTCGTCTTCATCGGGCTGTTTCGCCCCGCCGCGCACTATGACCTGCGCAGCTATGCCGGCGACGTCCGCCTGCTGACCGACGCCGGCACCGGCCCGTTCGAGCTGCGCTCGCGATCCGCCGCGCCCGTCGAGGCCGGTCTGCCCATGCGCACGTTGTGGCGGCAAGGCGATCGGGCACGGGCGGTGTTCGTCGCCAGCCGGCGCGCCCCGGCTGCAGTCCGGGCCAGTGCCTTGGTCGAGGTCAGCTCGGTTCTGGGGCGGGTGGTCATCCAGCCGCGCACCACCGACAGCAACAGCCGCGAAGCGCCCTGACCGGTCATCGGCTGAACCGGGCCAAATGGAAACCCGGCCGGCCCAGCGATTGCCCGGCCGCCGCGCCGCAGAAGTGTTACTCTACAATGCGAATCGATGCGTTTTGGGATCTTCTCCGACACCCACGCCAACATTGAGGCGCTGGCCGCGGTCATCAAGGCCCTGGAGTCGGAGCACGTCGATCGCTTGATCTGCCTGGGCGACACCGTCGGTTACGGCGCCAGTCCCAACGAGTGTTGCTCGCTTATCCGGCAGAAGGCGGCGCACACCATCCTGGGCAACCACGACGCTGCGGTGGCCGGGCGCATGGACTACTCGTACTACTATCACGCCGCTCGCCATGCCCTGGACATGCACGCCCGCATCCTTGATCCGGCGAATATGTTGTGGCTGAAGAACCTGCCTTACGAAGTGCGCGAGGGTGACGTCCACTTCTGTCACGGCTCGCCCCTGAACATCGAAGAGTTCGATTACATCTTCGCCCGCGACCAGGCCGCGCAGTGCATGGCCATCTGGGAAAAACTGGCCCAGATCACCCTGATCGGGCACTCGCATCTATGCAAGGCGTTCGCTCTTTCGCCGGAGGGCGTGCACGAAGTGGTGTCGGAGACGTTCGAGCTGCGTCCGTCGTGGAAGTACATCGTCAGCGTCGGTTCGGTCGGGCAGCCGCGCGACTACGATCCGCGCGCCAGCTACACCGTCTATGACAGCGAGAGCCACCTGTTTTCCTACAAGCGCACCGACTACGACATCAAGGCGTCGGCGGACAAGATCTTCAATTCCGATCTGGAACCGAACTTCGGCCACCGCCTGTTCATCGGCGTGTAGGCGGTGCAAGGCGAGCGGCCCGTGCGGAAGGCGCTGCTGCCGAAGGTGGGGCCGCTTGCGCGGTTGGCGTTCTTGCTCGCCGTCGCCTCGGTGATCGGCGCGGGGCGCGCGCCAGCAGCGCCTGCCCCGCCGGCGCGGCGAATGAGCAGCAGCTGCGTGCAAGACGATCCCGTGCCCACGCCGAAAAACTACGTTGGCTGGGATCGCTCGTCGTTGGTGGCGTGGGAGGCCATCGAACAGTATGGCGGCGTGGTGCCCGACATCGAAGAGGATCGCGGCCACGCACCGCCGGCCTGGTGGCGCTATCCCAGCGCGATGCGCTCGGCCGAGTTGCTGGCCCTGGAGGCCGCCGACGGCAACGGTCTTTACAGTGCGGTCGCGCCGGGCGATCTCAAGCAAGCGGACATCCTGGTGCGCGCCGGCGGGGCGGGAGCCGGCACCTGCGGCAAGATGGCGCTGGTGGTGGGGCAGATCGGCGGACGCTGGATGACGCTGGAAGCGGAGGGCGACAGCAGCAACACGCGTTCAGCCAACCCGGTCTTCTTCGACGGAGACGCTCTGCGCGCCGACGTGGGGGCGTACCGCATCCGGGTCAAAAAGGACGCCACGCTTGGCCACGTGCGGGAGCTCGGCCGCGATCTGGACCACCTGGAACGCACCGTCGCCGAGCGCCCGCCACTGCTGGCCAAGAACGGCCGCGCTGTCGTCGACGAGAAGGTGCACGATCTCCTGGACGAGGCGTGGTCCCTGACCGCCGAGGCGTCATTCGACCTTGATCGGCGCGCGCTGGCCGGGCGGGCCCTGGCCCTGGGAACCGCGCTGGACTGGCCGGGGGCTGGGGTGGCCGCAGGTGCGCTGCTGGACGATGTGTTGCGCCGTGATCCGCTGCGCGGCTCGGCGGTGGTGGCGCGGGCGATGGTGCATTTGCTGGGACGCGATCCGGACAAGGCGGCGTTGCTGGCGCAGGCGGCGCTGGCCTTGCCGTCGGTGCCGGCGCGGGCCTCGTACGTTCTCGGGCGGGCGCTGCTGGCCGGCGGGCGCATCCAACCGGGGCTGGCGGCTTTACGGACCTTCGCCGAACGCGACCCGAGCGATCCGCGCGCCCAGCGCCTGCTGGCCAGCGGCGGCGTCGAGCCAAAGCTCGGACCCGCCGACCCGGCGGATCCAGCCCTGACCTTCACCGCCACCGCCGACCACGCCGGCGTCGACAGCGCGCCTTTCGATTTTCACGCGCAGTGGCCGCTGTCGTGGCGGGTGGTCACCGCGTCGTCCGACCCGGGCGCGGGCGCGGTGATCACCTTGAACACCGCGCGCGTGGTGTTGGACGACGGCGAGGCGGTGCGCGCCAGCGCGGTGTTGCTGACCCAGCGCCCCGACTCGCCGGCCGACCGCGCCGCCATGACCAAGAAGGCCGGGCGCAACATTTTCCCTGACGCCAAATGGAAGCCGCTGTCGCCGCTTTTTCCCGGCAGCCAGCGCGAGCAGTTTCGCGACAAGACGCCCGCCGGTCCGCGCCAGGGCGAGGTCACGACGTTCTCCCATGGCGACCTGGTTTACTTCGTGGTCCTGAACGCGCCCGCGCCGGCGTACCCGAAGCTGAAGGAGGCCTACGCCGCTCTGGTGAAGGCCCTCAAGGTCGGCCCCGCCGACGGCAAGCCGGTCGACTGACTACGGCGACGTGCCGCCGGTGACCCGGGTCAGCGCCGCCGCCGCCACGTTCTGATCGAACACCGACTGCAGATAGCGGGCTCGCATCTGGAAGAAGGCCAGCAGGGCGTCGGTCAGATCGCGCGTCTCGGCCAGGCCAACGGCGAAGTTCTGGGCCACCGCCGAGATCCAGGCCTTGCCGGCGCGCTCGCCCTTGTGCACCGCCTCGGTGCGGGCGGTGGCTTCGGAAAGCTCGCCGTAGGCCTTGCGCACATCCAGCACGATGCCGCCCAGGGCCTCGCTGCGGCGAAATTCGATCTCGTTGGCCTCGGCCCGGGTGCGGGCGGCACGGGCCAGCTTCGGTCCCAGGTCCAGCTGCAAACGCAGGGCAGCTGCTACGCCGCCGCTGAAGGAGTTAAAGTAATGGCTGTAGAAAGCGTTCTGCGGATCGTCGACCCCGCCGGCGTGGGCGTAGGTGGCGGTGCCGATCAAGACCAGGTCCGGGTATTCGCGACGCCGTTCCAGATCCACCAGCGCCCATTTGGCCTTCACGGCATGGTCAAGCAGACGCGCCTCCGGGCGGCTGGCCCGGGCCAGGTCTTCGTAGTAGGCCACTGGACGCTCCGTCACCACGATGGGCTCGAACGTATCGTCATCGACGTCCAGGTCAGCCGGGGCCTCGGGGCCCAGCAGCGTGCGCAGGCTGTCGCGGGCCAGATCGCCCAGGCGCTTGGTCTCCAGCAGGCGAGCGTCCAGCTCGGCGCGGACGGTGCGCAGCCGCAGGCGGTCGGTCACGGTGACCGTGCCGGTGCCCTTGGACAGATCCTTGTCGACCTTTTTTATGCCGTCGTCGACGTAGCCGCTGCCTTCGTTCAGCATGTCCAGAATCTCGCGGGCCAGCTTCATGCCGTAGTAGGCCTTGCGCACGTTCATGTCCAGGTCGGCGCGCGCGCCGGCTTCTCTCTCTCTCGACACGCTGACCCCGGCCTCGGCGGCGTGCACGCCGGCGGAGATCTTGCCGAAGTCGTACACCGGCTGGATCAGCTTGACCTCGGTGCGGGTGAAGACCTGCGACCAATTGACGTTGGTGATGCTGGCTTCGGTGTGGCCGGTGAGCGGGCAATCGGTGTTCGAGCCGCGGGAGCCATCGGCCTTGTCGCACTGGATGCTCGGTGACGGTGCCAGCAACGACAACACATCGCCCGACGGCAACCAGTTGCGCCAGGCTTCGGAGACCTGAGCTTCCATGGCGCTGGTGGCGGCGTGCCCGGCGGCCAGCCCCGGGTAGGCGGTGTGAGCCGCGTCCAATAGCTGCTGCAGCGTCATCTTGCGGGCCTGCGCCGCGCCCGGCGCCCCCATCGCCAGCAGCAGCGCCGCGACCACCCCGGCGGTCCGTCGGTAACAGCGCTTCCCGATCATCCCGTCCTTCGCATGGGGCGACCAATATACACACCGCCTGCGTGGCGAGCATCATTTGACCGTCGAAGGACTGCGTGTTACCGGCATCAACGAATGTCTCGCCGAGCACAGCGCAGCAGCGCCGCGCGCCTGCACACACCCGCTGCCTCGCGGGTGGAGACGGCGCAGGTGGTGCTGCCCGGGCTGACCAACGTTCATGGCACCATCTTTGGCGGCATCCTGATGCAGTGGATCGACATCTCTGCCAGCATCGCGGCGGCGCGCCATTCGGCCGGGGCGGTGGTGACGGCGTCGATGGATCGGCTGCACTTTCTGCATCCCGTGCAATTGGGCGAGGTGGTGATCCTGCAAGCGCAGGTGAACTTCGCTGCCCACACCTCGATGGAGGTCGGCGTGCGGGTACTGGCCGAAAACCCGGTGACCTTGGAACGCCGGCAGACCACCCGCGCCTATCTGACCTTCGTGGCCGTCGACGACAGCGGCCATCCCCGGCCGGTGCCGCCGCTGCGCGCGCAGACCGCCGAGGAAAAGCGCCGCTTCGCCGACGCCCGCCGTCGCCGCGCCGTGCGCCTGCGCGAACGCCGCGCTATGAAGGAAAGCGCATGAATGATCGCGACGCGCTGGGCGCCCTGACCACCGCCGCCGCCCGCGTCGACTTCGGGCCCGGGCAACGATTGGGGCGGGCCTTGATCGTGGCGGCCGGCGCCGATCGCATTCGCTTCTTGCACGGTCTGGTCACCGGCAACGTGGCGGACACGCCGGTCGGCGGCGGCGTGCGCTCGGTGCTGCTGACCACCAAGGCGCAGGTGGTCGGCGACCTGCGCCTGTTCGTGCGCGAGAGCGAGGTCTGGATCGTGGTGCCCGACGGCCAGGCGGACGCGCTGGCGGCGGCGCTGTCGCGCTATGCGATCATGGACGACTTCACCGCCACTGCGCGCCCCGACTTCAAGATGATCGGCGTGCTGGGTCCGGCGGCAGCGGCGCGTTTGGCGGAGGCCGGCGTGAACCTGGGCGCGCTGGCGGCGGCGCCGCTCTTCGCCCACGCCAGCGTCGGTGAGCTGTGGGTGGTGCGGGCGCAGGAGCTCGGCGCCGCCGGCTTCTTGCTCGCCGGCGCGCCCACAATCGTTGACGCCGTCGATGCGCGATTGGCGGCAGCCGGCGTGCCATCGTTGCCGCCCGCGTTGGCCGACGCCGCTCGCGTCGCCGCCGGCGAGCCGCTGTGGGGCGCGGAGATCACCGGCGACTACTTTCCCATGGAGGTCGGTCTGGGCAGCGCCATCGATTACACCAAGGGCTGTTTTCTTGGCCAAGAACCGATCGTGCGCATTCGCGACCGCGGCCACATCAACTGGCGGCTGGTGGGTCTGGACGTCGGCGCAGCGGTGGATCCGGCGCCCGGCGACGCCCTGGAAGCCGACAGCAAACCCAAGGCCGGCCGGGTGACCAGCGCGGCGCGCCTTCCCGGCGGGCGCGGGGTGGCGCTGGCGGTTCTGCACGTCAGCGTTCCGGTGGGCGCGGCGATCCGGATCAAGCACGGCGAAGAGGCGCTGCCGGCCACCGTGCGCGCCGACGCCGGTTCTTGACAGTGCGGGCGCGAACCTGTATTCCCGCCCAGCCATGGGAAGACGAGACAACCGCCGTTCGATGAAGATGCGCCGCAAGACCCGTCAGCGGAAGCTGAAGGCGCGCGTGGCCCGCAAGCGCAGCGCCAAGCGTGTCACCAAGGCCGCCCCGGCGGCCGCCAAGCCCCGCAAGAAAGCCGCCGCGAAGGAATAGGGGGCGCGCCCGCCGCGCATAAGTGCAGGCCGCCGCCCCCACGGCGCTGATGCGCCAGTACCTCGACGTCAAGGCGAGGTATCCGGACGCGATCGTTTTTTTTCGCCTCGGTGACTTCTACGAGATGTTCTACGAGGACGCGGTGTACGTCGCCCGCGCCCTCGATCTGACGCTCACCTCGCGCGACAAGGGCAAGGAAGATCCGGTCCCGATGTGCGGCATCCCGCACCACGCGGCCCGCGGTTACCTGGCCAAGCTGATGGAGCTCGGCCATCGGGTGGCTCTGTGCGAGCAGCTTGAGGATCCGAAGCTGGCGCGCGGGATCGTCAAGCGCGACGTGGTCCGGGTGGTCACGCCGGGCGTGATCCTCGACGAGGAGGCGCTGGATCCGCGCACGCCGCAGTTCGTGGCCGCGGCGCTGGGCCAGCCTCGACAGGGTTATGGCCTGGCGTTCCTGGACGTCACCACCGGTGATTTCCGCGCCACCGAAGCGTCGACGCTGGAGGCGCTGCTGGACGAGCTGTCGCGCGCCGAGCCGCGCGAGCTGGTGGTGGGACGGGGCGACGGCGATCTGGCGGCGGCGCTGCGCCGCGGGTACCCGCGCGTGCCGCAAACAGCGGTCGCCGAAGACGAACCTGTGCCGGGCGACGCCGACACGCCGGCGGCGCAGCTAGCTTTGGCGCTGGGCACCGGCTTTGACGGCTCGCTGGCCGAGCGCGCGCCGCTGGCAGTGGCGGCCGCCGCGCGCGTCCTGCGCTATGCCCGCAGCACCCAGCCGGGCGCCACGCTGCCGCTTGGCCGGCTGGATTTTTTCCAGCGCACCGACACCCTGATCCTCGACGAGCAGGCACGCGCGCACCTGGAATTGACCGAGACCATCCTCGACCGTAGGCGCCAGGGCTCGCTGCTGGAGGTTCTCGATCAAACGCGCTCCGGGATGGGCGGTCGCTTGTTGCGGCGCTGGCTGCTGTTCCCGCTGGTCGACGTGGCCGCCATTCGCCGCCGGCAGGATGCCGTCGAGCGGCTGGTGCTGGCCCACGGCGCGCGCGACGCCGTTCGTCGCGTGCTGTCGGAGATGTCCGACGTCGAACGTCTGGTGGGCCGCGCGCGCCTGGGTGTGGCCTCGCCGCGCGATCTGGTGGCGCTGGGCGTTTCGTTGCAACTGCTGCCCGCGCTGGCTGATGCGCTGGCCGCCGCCGCCCGCACCGAGCTGCCGGTGGGACAGGGTAATGCCGGCGACGGCGATCTGCTGGCGCTGGGCGACGACCTTGGCGCTGATCTGGCGGCCAGCCTGTCGTCGACGTTGCGGCCCGACGCGCCCGCTGTCACCAAGGATGGCGGCTATGTGCAGCCCGGTATTTCGGCCGAACTGGACGAGCTTTGCTCCATCGCCGACGGTGGCCGCGACACCGTGGCCCAGATCGAAGCGCGCGAACGCCAGCGCACCGGCATCGGTTCGCTGAAGATTCGCCACAACAGCGTGTTCGGTTACTACATCGAAGTGACGCGCGGGCAGCTGCCCAAGGTCCCCGCCGATTACGTGCGCAAGCAGACCGTGGCCAACGCCGAACGCTTCGTCACGCCCGAGCTCGGCGAGTACGAACAGAAGATCCTCTCCGCCGACGAAAGGCGGATCACCCTCGAACTCACCATCTTCACGGGCCTTCGTGACGCCGTGGCTGCCGCCGCCGAGCGCTTGCTGGCGCTGGGCGCGCGCGTGGCCGCCGTCGACGCGCTGGCGTCGCTGGCCGAGGTTGCCCATCGCGGCGGGTATTGCCGCCCCTCGGTCGACGACAGCGGCATCATTGAGATCAGCGACGGCCGCCACCCGGTGGTCGAACGTCTGTCCGCCGCCGGCGCCTTTGTCCCCAACGATGTGCGGCTGCATCCCGACACCGAACAGATCCTGATCGTCACCGGCCCCAACATGGCCGGCAAGTCGACGCTGATTCGCCAGGTGGGGCTGACGGTGATCCTGGCCCAGATGGGAGGCTTCGTTCCCGCGCGCGCCGCCCGCATCGGTCTTTGCGATCGGGTCTTCACCCGCGTCGGTGCCGGCGACAACCTGGCCCGCGGCGAGTCCACCTTCCTGGTCGAGATGCGCGAGACCGCCCACATTCTGCGCTATGCCACCGCCCGCAGCCTGGTGATCCTGGACGAGATCGGGCGCGGCACGTCGACCTACGACGGCGTGTCGATCGCCTGGGCGGTGGCCGAACATTTACATGACGGCGTGCGGGCGAAGACGCTGTTCGCCACCCACTATCACGAGCTGTGCGCGCTCGCCGATCTGCACCCGCGTGTCCGCAATGTCAGCGTGGCGGCACGCGAGTGGAAAGGCGACATCGTCTTTCTGCGCAAGTTGAGCCCGGGCGGGGCCAGCCGCTCCTTCGGCATCCAGGTGGCCAAGCTGGCGGGCGTTCCCGCGGTGGTGCTGGAGCGGGCGCGCGCCATCTTGGAGACGCTGGAAAGCGACGGGGGCGCCGCGCCGCTCGGCCTGCCGCGCTCGGCGGCGCCGGGCGGGCACGAGACGCCGCAGCTTGGCTTGTTCGGCGGCGGGGCCGCCCCGCGCGCGCCCGCGGCGGCCCCGGCGGTCGACGATGCCGCGGCGGCCGTGCTGGCGGCGCTCCGCGCCGTCGATCCCGATGATCTGACGCCACGCGCGGCGCTGGATCTGATCGCCGCCTGGCGAAAGAAGTTGACGACACCTTCCTAGCCGCGAACATAATTTGGTAACGGGAGTGTCGTGTCACCGGCTGGTCTGATTCGCCGCCTTATCCCATTGATGGTCGTCGCAGCGGTGGCCGCTGGGTTCGGGCCTGCGCGCGCCGCCAGCGCCGCACGCAGCGTCCGCCCGAAGCGACCGCGCACCACCACGGTCGAACTTTTTCAGGTGAACCGCCACGAGACGATGCAACTCAAGCTGCGCGACGAACGCGGCCGCACCGTTCGCGGCCCGCAGAAACGCTTCGATCGGTTCTTGCGCTGCCATTACACCAACCAGCAGCACGCCATGAACCCGCGCCTCATGACCTTGCTGTACAGCACCGGTCGGCACTGGCCCGGGCACCGGCTGGAGGTGGTCTCCGGTTATCGTCACCCGTCGGTGGCCAAGAACCCTCGCAGCCCGCACATGAAGGGTCTGGCCTGCGACTTTCGCGTGGTGGGGGTGTCGAACACGCAGCTACGTGACTACCTGCGCAGCACGTACCAGAAGGTCGGCGTCGGCTACTACCCCAACTCGTCGTTCGTGCATCTCGACGTCCGCAAGGATCGCTCGGCGTTCTGGATCGACTACTCGGGGCCGGGCGAACGGGCGATCTATTCGGAGAATCCCAACCAGGATCTGAAGTCGGGCCGGGCAGAGAACTATCATCCCACCAAGATCGACGAAGCCTGGCTGAACGAAGAGCCGCCCGACAATGATCACTCGCCGGCGCCGGGGGCCGTGGTGCCGTCCGCCGAGCCCACCGGGCAACCGGCAGCGCCCCCGCGCAACGATCGGCCGTCCGCCGGCGAGCCCTCCGAGTAGGGCAGCGGCGGCGCGGCCCCCTGATTTTCCGGTGTTATGTGTTAGTGTCACCGCTTCGCGATCGATTGGCCTGAAGGAGGATTTGATGCGGACATTGGGAGCTGCTGTTCTTGCGCTCGGTCTAGTTGCCGGCGTGGCGCCGGTTCAGGCAGCGGGCAAAGCGGCCAAGGGTGGCGGCAACACCACCACCGCCGAAGTGAACAAGCTCAAAGTGGTGCGCCTGGGCGATGCCGCCGCCGGTCTGTTCAAGTGGGGCGATAGCCCCGACCAGGTGGTGGCCGCGCTCCGCTCGGCCATCGAGGCCCGTTACCAGCCGCGCATGAAAGAAGCGACCGCCGATCCCGGCATGCAACAGCGCATCCGCGGCGAGATGAACCGCGAGATGGATAACGTCACCAAGAGCGTCACCAAGTTCGACGGCCAGAAGACCGGCTGGGACGTCTCGATCATCGGCCCGGAGTTCCAGCAGAACACCGGCGAGGCGGTGGTCCTGATCAAGGAAGAGATCTGGACCCGCTATTTCTTTTTCTTCGAGAACGGGCTCTACAAGATTTTCCTGTCATTCAACAAGGACGCCATCGAGGGCAAGACCTTCGCCGACTTCGGCAAAGAGATGCAGGCCAAGTTTGGCAAGTCGCATGAGGTCTATCGCGACGAGAAGATGAAGAACGGCGTGCGCCGCTTCCTCGACCACTATGAATGGACCGCCGGGCCCGATCGGCTGAAGTTGGTCGATCGATCGGAGTTCTACGGCGTGTTCTGTCTGGTTCTCTATGACGCCAAGATCAACGAACGGGTGATCGCCAAGCGCAAGATCGTCAACCCGCAGCGTTCGGCGCACGACGCGCTGGTCGAAGCGGCCACTCAAAAAGAGCTCAACGATCGCGACGCCAATGACAACATCATCGACCGCATCACCGGCAAAGAGGTGAAGAAGCCGGGCGAGGAAAGCCACGGCGACATCGTGGTGCCGTCACCGTCCCAGTCGTCCACCACGCCGCCGCCGGCCAAGGAGGCGGCTCCCGCCGCCGAGCCCGCGCCCGTGCCCGCGCCCGCCGCCGCGCCTCCGCCTGCCAAGTCGGCGAAGAACGGCAAGGCGTCGAAGCGCAGCAATCCGCTCGACGGCCTCGATCTCTGACGCGGGTTCGCGCGCGTCAACACCGCCCACCGGGGCCCAGCGCCGATCGAAGCGACCAGCGTCGCGACGCTGAAACGTTTTTGCGCCGGCCGGGCACTGCCGAAGGTGGCAGCCCTGCGCCGGGCTACCACGATCAGGCGGGAGGCGACGGGGGACGTGTGGCGCTCTGGAAGGACGGCCCCTTATGGTTTCGTTCGCCCGTGTTTTTCGTCGCGCCGGCTGCTTGGCCGTGGTGCTGCTGTCGGCGGCGCCGGTCCAGGGACGTCCACCGCGGCGAGCGGTTGCCCCGGCTGACGCCGCCGCCACCGCCACCGTCACCGAGGATCGCCACGCTTGCCAGACCGCGTTCATGGACGGCCGGCAGCACCTCGAGGCCGGTCGCCTGCGCGAGGCGCGCCGGTACTTCGGCGCCTGCGCCGACACGGTGTGTGGCCGTTCGATCGAACGCGAGTGCGCCGCCCGTCGCGCCCAGCTTGACGCCGACATTCCTTCCCTGGTCCCCGTGCTGCTGGATCGCGCCGGCCACCCGATCGTCGACGTTCAGGTGGCCATAGACGGCGAGCCGCTGACGACGCGCCTGGGCGGCCGGGCGTTCACCGTCGATCCAGGCTTGCACGAGGTGTCGTTCGACACCGGCGCCGAAGTGGTGGCGGTCAAGGTCCTGGCCGGCCAAGGTCAGCGCAATCAATTGGTGAGCGTTTCGATCGGGCGCGGGGTTGGCAAGCAGGCCTCACTGGCGGTGCTGCCCGCCGACAGCGACACCGAAGCCGACGCGGACGCCGACGCCGGCGATGCGCCGCTGGCCCCGACCGATCGCGCGGGCCGTTCGGCGCGCGCCGGCCGCGCGAAGGTTTCACTGGCAGAGACTGGTTCATCCTCGTCGCTCCCCCTTTATTTCCTGGGCGGCCTCGGCGTGGCCGGACTTCTTGGCTACGGCACGTTGGTCACCTGGGCGCGCGACGACAACCATCGGCTGCTCGATTGCGCGCCCGACTGCCCGCCGGCCAGCATCGACCACATTCGCAAGCTGTACCTCATCGCCGACGTCTCGCTGGGGGTCGGTGTGGCGGCGCTGGCCGCCACGACCTGGATCTACGTCGCCACCCGCCCGCGCCGCAAAGAGCTGGCGTATTCGCTGGATATGCGCCTCACCCCGTCGGGCGCGTTCGCCTCCGTGGGAGGCCGATTTTGATCGGCGCCCGGCCACCCTCATCTCCGCTCAGGCTGGCCCTTCTGCTGTCGATGGTCATCGCTGGTTGTTATCAACCGGTGGACGCCGGAGCCGCGAAGGGCGGTGTCTCGCTGGCCCCGGCGGGCGCCGCCGGTTCGGGCGGCCACACCGTGGCCCTGGACACCCCGCCCATCGAACTTGATGAGCAGGGGAACACCACCACCGATCCGTGCGAGGCGACGCGCACCGAGTCGCAGGACATCCTGACGAACTATTGTGCACGCTGCCATGGCGGGGCCAGCGCCGGCGCGCACCAGGGCCAGCCGCCGTTCGATTACGTCCTGGACGCGGCGAAGCTGAAGACCGCCGTGTCGGCAACGGTGAAGGATCCCGTCACCATGCAGCCGGTGCGCTTTCTTCTGCCGGGGGCGCCGGCGCGTTCGCGCTTGTACGTGCGCGTGGCCAGCGGCGAGATGCCGCCGCCCGACATCGTCGGTCTGCCGAGCATCCCGCGGCCCACCATCAGCGATCTGTCGGTCCTTTACGAATGGATCGCCCGCTGCGCCGGCCCCGACCCGCTGGCCGCCGGCGCCACCACCGGAGCGACGGCCCAATGAGCGCTTCGGCGCGCGCGTTGTCCTCGATCATCGCGCTGGCGTTGGCCCTGTCCACCGGCGCTTGTACCGATCCCACCGGCTTCGACACCCGCGCCGTCGAATCGGCCACCCAGCAAGAAGAGATCTGCGCCGCCAGCAGCGAATGGCTGCCGAACACGCCGCCGGTCAGTCTGTTCAAACCTGTCGCCCATCCCGCCACCGAATGCCCGTTCTACCGCGGCGGCTGGCAGAATTTCTTGCTGGCCACCCAGCCCGACGCTCAGGGCCGCCCCGCCTTGCAGGCCTACGCCACCGTCGACGATCTGTTCACCAGCGCCACGCCGCACGCCCAGCGGGACACCGCGGCGCGCGCCTGGCTGGGCGACATCAAACAGGCCGGCGGCCGCCAGATCCTGATCGACGGCAACGGCCACAGCATTTACTACGGTATCCACGTCAACCAGGGCTTCGCTGATTTCATCAACGCCAACAACCTGAAGACCGCCGATCAGGTGAAGAACGCCAACCCAAATCTGTTTTTCCCGGCCGGGGTGGTCGAATTCAAATCCGCCTGGCAGGAAGTTCCCGACGGCGATCCATCGTTGGACAATTACATCAGCACCAAGGCCTGGGTCCCGCACCTGCGCGCCGACAGCGGTCGGATCATCGAAGACAAGAATGCTCCGCGCCTGGTCACCGTGCGCTTGCTGGCCCTGCACGTGGTCTTCACCTTGCCCGGCCACCCCGAGTTCATCTGGTCGACGTTCGAACACAGCGCTGGCACGCCCGATCTGACCGCCGCCGATGGTCAGCGAGACGTGGCGCCGGTGCACCCGGGCGGCGTCAATCCGTCGCTGACCGATCCCAACAACCAGAACGACACCACCGTGATCAGCATGAGCGATCACATCCTTTATCAGGCCGGCGTCACCGCCCAGGCCGGCAACCAACCGATCGCCGAGGCGACGCTGGCGGCGGGGTTCAACGAGGCGACGCAGACCTTCGGCGCGCGGACGTCGATCTACCGGATGTTTCCTGGGTCGAAATCGAACACCACCGATCCAGACAACGCCATCACCTCCCTGAACTTCAATGTCGAGACCCTCTTCGCTCAGGCCCAGGCCGCCGGTCGTCTGCCGGCCAACGACAAGCGCGGGCACTACCGTCTGGTGGGCGCCGTGTGGATGGACAAGCCGGCGTACTTCGGCCACGACTCGCCCCTGCAAAACGATCTCTCCAGCCCGTTCGTCGCCTCTGTCGGACAGACCAAGTTCGAGCAAGACATCCGCGACAACGGTTCAGACAGCGCGTATTCGATCCTGGCCGGCGAGGATCGCCTGTCCAGCACGGCCATGGAGTCCTTCACCCAGGCCCCCGACGCCTTCCCCAACTGTTTCAGTTGCCACAACACGCAGGCGATCACCGCCAAGGGCGTCTCAGCCGACCGCGACAGCCAGGGCACGGTCCTGATTTCGCCGAAGCTGCTGAACGTCAGCCACGTGCTGTCGCAGTTCCTCCTGGAAGAAAGCGGCCTTTAGCCAGGCGCGCGGCCGGCGCTAGAACGTGCCGCGGTAGCCGACGGCGGCGCCGCCGGAGAGCGCCGTCGCCGTCACCCGCGGCGCTTCTTTGTCGGGCAACAGCAGCAAGATCGCTCCGGTGGTCAGAGCGGCGCCGGCCACGCCCAGCATCACCCACGCACCGTCGTCGAGACCGCGAATCCACCCGTTACGCTGCGAAGTGCTGGTCATGCTATTGGCTGGCGAGTCGGAGTGTCCGACCAGCGCCGCCGAACCCGCGCACGCGCCGGCCAGCGCCCCCGCCAGCACGCCCAGCTCAAGCGCGGTCCGGCCCAGGCGATGCCGGCGCTGAGCGGCGGCGCTCAGCGGTGGCGGCGCGCCCATGTCGGCGGCGGATGGCAGCTGGTATTCCTGGACCGCCATGCTGTCGAAGGGATCGCGGAACAGCAGCAGGAACGCCTCGTGTGCGGCGCCGCGGGCCCGGACGCGCGGCGCGGACGGCGCCAGCGCGGAAAGGCGAACGCGCCCGGCGCGTGCCGGTAACGGAAATTCGCGCGGGCCGCGGTCGCCGTTCGCCGCGCCGTCGGTGCTGACCTGTTGCACGAACAGCGGACCCTCATTCGTCGGCAAGCGCAGGCGCACGGCCGGGCCCGCGCCGGGGTGCAGATCAGCCAGGCGTACGCCGCGCGCGGTTTCCACGAAGGTGTGGCCGGGCGGCGCCAGGTCCATCTCCAGCACCAGCGGACCGTCGGGAAGATCGGCCAGCACGGTGTCGAGATCGCCGTCCGGCGGCGCGGTCGAAACCTCCGGGCGATAACGACGATTGGGGATGGCTTCGTTGGCGCGCTGGACGAATGCGGCGATCTCTCGATAGGTCACCTTGCCGTCCAGGTTCACGTCGGCGGCACCGATCATTCCGGAGCGCAACTCGTGCGAAAAAATGCCGGCCTGGAATTCGGCCCATTCGTGGGTCTGTCCGCTGGCCGAACGGGCGGTGAGAAACCCGGTGCGCGCGGGCCAGACCAGGGCGGCGTCACGGGAGAAGCCAGGCAAAAGCCGCGTGCGTTCGCCACCCGGGCCGCGATCGGCGACGAAGGCGGAGGCGTAACAGGCGTCGACCAGGACGTGGTTGTCGTCGGCGCTGGCCAACCGCAACATTTCAGCAAGGTCTTCCCGCCAGAGGCGCCCGTCTTCCAGTTGCAAAAAAGGCCGGCCGTCGGCCAGGTCGCCGTGGCCGGCGAAGAAAAAGTACAGGCGCGTGTGTCGCCCTTCAGCGTGGGCGGCGGCGATGCGCTCGCCGGCGCGCTGGAAAGCCGCCTTCATCGCCGCGCGGGTGGCCGGTCCTTGCGGGCGGGCGGCCGGAAACAGCTCGCGCGTCTCCGCGTCGGGTGTGACCAGCAAGGTGGCGTCGGCGCCCAGCATGGCCAGCGTGCGGGCGCTTTGGATGGCGTCGTCGTCGCCAAAGCGCAGGGTCTCTTGCTCCGGCGATGGTCCGCGATTGCTGCCCACCACGATGGCCAGCGAAAGCGACCGAGGGTCCGCCGCGGCTTGGGCCGTCGCCTCCCAACCAAGGGCGGTGACGCCCACCGTTAGCGCCAGTCTAGTGACCAGCCGAACCCGCCGCGGCCAGCCCAGCCGCGTTCGATCGGCGACATTGACACCCGGGCGACGCACCAGGCCCATAGTCTACGTCGAATCAGGCTGTGCGGATTGACGACGATCTGCCGGTTCCGAGTCGGTCGGACGCGAAAAGACCTAGCCCATGCTAAAAGCCGGCAGATGAAATACGTCGAGGAACGCGAGTTCACCTTGCGCTTCGCCGTCCGTTGCGAATTTCCCGACGACTACGACGGCGACCAGGACGGTCAAGAATGGGCCCGCGCCTTCGATCCTATCGCCGCCGACGCCGTGGCAGCGGCGGTCGAGGCGGTGCGCCGTCGTCCCGGCTGGTCGGTGCGGCCCGCCAATCGCGGGCGACCCTCGACGGACGAGGTGACCTTGGTGGTCGAGCGCCTTTTGGAAAAAACAGAGTCCTAAAAAAAACGGCCGGAGAGCATCCGACCGTTTTCTGGATCCGGCGGCTGGGCGAACCAACGGCCGGCTATGTGCGTGCGCCTTACGCCGCCTTGCGAACGTTGGCGGCCTGCAGCCCCTTCGGTCCCTCCGTGATGTCAAACTCCACCGTCTGTCCTTCGCTCAGGGAGCGAAATCCCTCACTCTGGATGGCCGTGTGATGCACGAAAACATCCGGACCATCCTCCCGGGCGATGAACCCATACCCCTTGGCATCGTTGAACCACTTCACCTTGCCGGTTGCCATCTACTACCCTCCTACAAACGTGAGTTACCTCTGCCTTCTTCGGTTGCCCCCGAAGATTGCCGCCGAAGTTACAGGCCGTAAAAAAACTGTCAAGTGTGTATCGACGGCCCCATCAAAAACCAGATGAAATCATGAACTGGGAGACAACATTATTCGGGTTTGTAGCGGAAAGCACCGCGCGAATGCAGGCCACGCCGACGGCCCCCGCGGCCAAACATTCCGGAAGCTTTTCTGGGCCAATGCTTCCCAGCGCCAAGACTGGCAGCGCCCCGGCGGCCTGACAGGCGGCACGCAAACCGAAAGGCCCATCCAAGCCGACAGCCGGCGTTTTTTTCGGTGTCGGGTACACAGGACTGAATACGCCGAATGTCACGTTCGGGTTTCGCTTGGCGGCGACGACTTCGTCCGGGCGATGCAGTGACACCGCCACCGGCAGCGTGGGTGCGACAGTGAAGACGTCGGCAGCGGTGAGTGAGCGCCCGCCCAGCTGAACGCCGTCGGCGCCCACCGCCAACGCGACGTCGACCCGGTCGTTGATGAACAATTCGGCGCCAGCGTCGGCGGTCAGCGCGCGCAGCATCCGGGCCAATGTCAGCAGTGGCCTGGCATCCAGATCTTTTTCCCGGAGCTGCACCGCCACTCGCGCCCCGGCACGGATGGCCGAGCCCGCCCCCGCCAGCGCCTCGGCGATCACCGCCGGCAACGGACGGCCCAGACAGGCGTGGCGGTCGGTGATGATGTAAAGGTGGGGCGCCCCGGTCACTCGATCAGCCCGCCCAGGGGCGACGAGGCGTTCGCGTACAGCTTGCGGGGAATCCGTCCTGCCCGAAACGCCCTGCGCCCGGCGATGACCGCATCGCGCATCGCTTCGGCCATCATCACGGCATCGCGCGCGCCAGCGATGGCGGTGTTCATCAGCACGCCGTGGCAGCCCAGCTCCATCGCCACCGCTGCGTCGGACGCTGTGCCCACGCCCGCGTCGACGATGATCGGGACCTTCGCCCGTTCCAGGATGATGCGGATGTTGTACGGGTTGCGGATGCCCAGGCCCGATCCGATCGGCGCCGCCAGCGGCATCACCGCCGCGCAGCCGACGTCTTCCAGCTTCTGCGCCAGGATTGGATCGTCCATGCAGTAAGGCAGGACCGTGAACCCTTCCTTGACCAGGATCTTCGCCGCTTCCAGGGTGGCTGGCCCGTCGGGAAACAGGGTTTGCTGATCACCGATGACCTCCAGCTTGACCAGATCGGCCATCCCCAACTCGCGCGCCAGCCGGCAGGTCCGCACGGCTTCGTCGGCGGTGTAACAGCCGGCGGTGTTGGGCAAGAGCGTGTGGCGAGCGCGATCGACGCTGGAGAGCACGTTCGGTTTGCCAGGCGTGAAGTCCACTCGTCGCAAAGCGACCGTGACAATTTCAGCGCCCGACCGCAGGATGGCCTCGCGCCCTTCCTCGATGGACCGATACTTTCCCGTTCCCACCAGCAGCCGCGAATGAAACGTTCTGCCGCCGATCACCAGCGGGTCGTCGTCCGCGCCCTTGTCGCGCGCCGGCCCGTCAGAGCCGCCGCCCACGAACGCAACGATCTCCAGATGGTCACCGTCGGCCAGGGCGGCCTCGGCCCAGGTGCGGCGTGGGACCACGTCCTGGTTGCGTTCGATCGCCACCCGCTGCGGGTCGATGCCCATCTCGGCGATCAGCGCCGCCACGGTGGTGCCGGCGGCGGCGGTGCGAAGCTGTCCGTTGACGGTGACGCGGAGGTCGTTCATGAGTTGGGGGAAAGCATAGCGCAGATGACCCATGCCCTGTCCACGCGCCGTCAAGCCGAGGCGTCTCTTCGATGAAGTGCCCATTCTGCGGCGCCCTGGAAGACAAGGTCGTCGACACGCGCCCGTCGGACAACGACCAGGTGATCCGGCGCCGCCGCGAGTGCATCGGCTGCAGCCGGCGCTTCACCACCTATGAACGCATCGACGAGATCCTGCCCCTGGTGATCAAGAAGGACGATCGCCGCGAGCCGTTCGATCGGACGAAGATCCTGAGTGGGCTGAAGAAGGCGTGTTCGAAGCGGCCCGTGGCGCTGGAGACGCTGGAAGCGGCGGTCGACAAGATCGAACGCACCTTGGAGGAGTCAGGCGAAAAAGAGATTATTTCGTCGCGCATCGGCGACGCAGTGATGGCGGCCCTGCGCGATATCGACGAGGTGGCCTACGTGCGCTTCGCCTCGGTCTATCGATCGTTCCGCGACGTCAACGAACTGATGACCGAGTTGAAAAGCCTGGTCGAGACCAAAGGCGGGAGCCGGCGGTGACCGGCGGGCGCCGGCCCGGGCCGCGTCCGCCGGCGGACGTGGCCGACCAGCGGTTCATGCGCCGGGCGCTGGCCCTGGCCGAACGGGGGCGGGGCAGCACGCGGCCGAACCCTGTGGTGGGCGCGCTGATCGTGCGCGCCGGGCGCGTGCTGGCGCAGGGCTATCATCGTCGGGCCGGCGCCCCGCACGCCGAGATCGAAGCGCTGACGGCGTTACGGCGCGCGGGCGGCGACGCGCGCGGCGCCACGCTGTACGTGAACCTTGAACCGTGCTGCCACATCGGCCGCACTGGCCCCTGCAGCGAAGCGATCATCGCCGCAGGATTCGCCCGCGTCGTCGTCGCCTGCCGCGATCCCAATCCGCAGGTCGACGGGCGCGGCTTGGGGGCGTTGCGCCGGGCCGGCATCAGCGTCGACGTCGGTTGCCTGGCGGCGGAGGCGCTGGCCGCCAATCGGGCGTTCTTCGTGTGGATCACCCGCCGCCGACCGCTGGTCACTCTGAAGGCGGCGGCGACCCTGGACGGTTTCATCGCGCCGCGGGCGCGGCCCGAACGGCGGGCGCCAGTTTGGATCACCGGCGACGACGCGCGACAGCTCGCCCATCAATTGCGCGGTCAGCATGATGCGGTGCTGGTCGGCGCGGGCACGGTGGCGGCGGACGATCCGTTGCTGACCGTGCGCCTGCCGGCTCGCAAACGAACGTTGCAGGCCCAGCCTCTGCGCGTCGTCGTCGACGGGCGGCTGCGTACGTCGCCGCGGGCGCGGGTGCTGGCTGGCAACGCCGCGGGCGCGACCACGCTGGTGGTGGGCGCAGTGGGCGCGCCGCCGGCGCGGGCGCGAAGGTTGGCGCGCGCCGGGGCAACCGTGGCGCTGCTGCCGGCGCGCGCCGGTCGCGTGCCCTTGCTGGCTCTTTTGCGCTGGCTGGCCGCGCGCGACATTCAATCCGTCCTGGTGGAGGGCGGCGCCGACGTGCTGGGCGCCTTCATCGACGCCCGCCTGGTCGATCGGGTGGCGATTTTCATCGCGCCGCGCCTCCTGGGCGGAGGCATTCCGCTGGCGGCGGGCGCGGGCGCGGCGGTCGCCGACAGCCTGCGCCTGGGGCCGATCGCGGTGCGCTCCGTCGGAGACGATCTCTTACTGACCGCCGACGTCCTCCCGCGCGCCCCAGGCGGACGGTAGCCTGGGTGCTATAATGGTCCTCCATTCGCCGGGAAATCGCGGCGAAAAACCCAGCAATCATGTTCACCGGAATCATCGAGGCGACCGGCCTGGTCGCGGCCTTCGATCGCCAGCCGGCGGGCGGTGTGCGGCTGGCGGTGACCACCACCCTGCCGGTGCACGAGTTGCCGCTCGGCGCCAGCATCGCCGTCGACGGCGTGTGCCTGACCGTGATCGAACGCGGTCCCGGTCGATTCGCCGCTGACTTAGGTCCCGAGACTTTGGCCTGCACGACGCTGGACGCGCTTTTCATCGGGGCGCGGGTTCATCTCGAACGGCCGCTGCGGCTCGGCGACGCGCTGGGCGGGCACCTGGTCGCCGGGCACGTCGACGGCGTGGGGACCATCGTGGCGCGCCGGCCGCTGGGAGACGCGCTGCAGTTGCAGTTGACGGCGCCGGCCGCGGTGGCGCCCACGTTGGTGCCGAAGGGATCGATCACCGTCGACGGCGTCAGCCTGACGGTGAACAAGGTCGACAGCGATCAATTTTCTGTCACGCTGATTCCGCACACGCTGGCGGTGACGACGTTGGGGGGAAAAATGGAAGGGGCGCGGGTGAACCTGGAAGGCGATCTGATCGGCAAGCACGTCGACCGACTGGTCCGGGCGCGGCTGAAGGCGACCGCCGCCGCCAGCGACGAAACCAAGGATGATCCCGCGCGCGAAGGTTTGTCGCTGGAGACGTTGAGGAAGCATGGCTTCGTCTAGCGGCAATCCCGCTCCGGCGGTGGCGGATCGCGTGCGCGCCGTCCAGCGCGCCATCGACGCTGTCCGCGCCGGCGGCATGGTGGTCCTGGTCGACGACGAGGATCGCGAGAACGAGGGCGATCTGGTGATGGCCGCCGAGCTGATCACGCCTGAAGCGATCAACTTCATGGCCCGCCACGGCCGCGGTTTGATCTGCCTGTCGCTGACCGAAGAGCGCGTCAAGCAGCTGGCCTTGCCGATGATGGCGGCCGACAACCGATCGCCGCGGTCGACGGCGTTCACCGTCAGCATCGACGCCCGGCGGGGGATGACCACCGGCATCTCGGCGCGCGAGCGGGCCGAGACGGTGCGGGTGGCGGTGGCGGCTGGCGCCGGCCCCGACGACATTCTCACGCCCGGGCACATCTTCCCGCTGCGCGCCCGGCGCGGCGGCGTGCTGGTGCGTTCGGGCCACACCGAAGGCTCGGTCGATCTGGCGCGCCTGGCCGGCCACGAGCCGGCCGGGGTCATCTGCGAGATCATGCGCGACGACGGCGAGATGGCCCGCATGCCGGATCTGGAGGCGTTCGCCCGGCAGCACAACCTGCCGGTGGTGACCATCGCCGACCTGATCGAATACCGCCTGTCGCAAGAGAACCTGGTGCACCGCACGTCGGAGGCGCTGGTGCGCCCGCGCCTGGGCGGCGTCAGCGCCGAGTTTCGCGCCTACGTCTACACCACCGACGTCGAAGACACGGAGTACCTGGCGTTGGTGCTGGGCAACCCGGCCCCCGACCATCCGGTCCTGGTGCGGGTCCAGAGCGCCAGCGTGTTGCGCGACGTGTTCGGGGTGACGCCGGGGCCGGACGGCACGCCGGCGACGCTGTCCCTGCGGATGATCGAAGAAGCGGGCGAGGGGATCTTGCTTTACGTCTATCCGCGCGGGCGGGCCAGCATGCTGGACGATTTCGCGGCGCAGACGGGCGCCGTCGAGACGGCCCAGCTGGCGGCCGCAGCCGGCGAATCGCGGTTGCGTGATTTCGGCCTGGGCGCGCAGGTGCTGGCGCAGCTGGGCGTGCGGACGATCCGGCTGCTCACCAATCACCCACGGCACATCGTCGGCGTGGGCGGCTATGGGCTGCAGATCGTCGAATGCCTGCCTATTCGGGGCGCGGCGAAAGTGGTACCTCTGCGAGAAAGAGAGAACGAAGGCTGACCATGTCGAACCTGCGAGACAAATTCAGCGGCGAGATCCACGAGGGCATGCTGACCGCGCAAGGCCGGCGGTTCGCCGTGGTCGCCGCCCGCTTCAACGATTTCATCGTCGAAAAGCTGATTGACGGCGCCCTGGACGCCCTGCGCCGCACCGGCGCCGCCGACGGCGACATCGAGATCTTTCGCTGCCCGGGGGCGATGGAGCTGCCGGGGCTGGTCCGGCGGGTGGCCGACAGTGACCGCTTCGACGGCATCATCTGCCTGGGCGCGGTGATCCGCGGGGCCACGCCGCACTTTGATCTGGTGGTCGGCGAGGCGACGGCGGGGGTGGCCCGCATCGCCGCCGACGCGCGCGCCGCGATCGCCTACGGCGTCTTGGCCTGCGAGACCATCGAACAAGCGGTCGAGCGCGCCGGCACCAAGGCTGGCAACCGCGGCTTTGACGCGGCGATGGTGGCCTTGGAGATGGCTGATCTTTACGCGCAGATGCGCGCCTCGGCGAAGGTCGGCGGTGACGCCGACGCCGATCGCCAGGTGCCGGCTTCGATCGGCCGTCGCAGTAAGTGATGCGCTGATGGTTGGAACGCGCAGGAGGTCGCGCGAGGTCGCGCTGCAGATCATCCACCAGATGGATCTGTCCCCCGAGATGGACGCAGGCGCCGCCTTGCGCGCCTACTTCGACAACCTGTGGCCGGACGCCACCGCCCACGACTGGGACGAAGGCGGCAACCTGCCGCCGTCGGTGGAGCAGCCGCTCATCGAAGAGCTGGTGCGGGGGTTCGCCCAGCACCGCGGCGAGCTGGACGAACTTTTGGCCGGGCTGTCGCGCAACTGGCGGGTGGAACGGATGTCGCCGGTGGATCGCAACGTCATTCGCCTGGGGCTTTACGAGCTGAAATACGATCAGAGCGTGCCGATCAACGTGGTCATCAACGAAGCGATCGAGCTGGCCAAGCGTTTCGGCACCGCCGAGGGCGCAGGGTTCGTCAATGGCATGCTGGATCGGGCCGTGACCGAGCTCGGCATCCGTCCGTAGGGGCCATGCAGATCGGGTTTTTGCCGGTCGAGCTTGCCCGCTGGGACCAGGCCAAGCCGAGCGAGTTGTTGACGGTCGGTTTCTGGAGCGACGTTCGTCCCCTGCGCGGCGTCCCCGGTCTTCTGGACTGGCGCCTGTGCGGCAAGCTGTCGGCCTGGATGGCCTCCGGCAAGGTGGCCGGCACCGACGGTGAGCAGACGCTTTTTCCCAGCGGCGGCCGCCTGCCGTGGAAGCTGGTGCTGGTGGCGGGCCTGGGCCGGCGCGCCGACTTCACGGAGAAAAAATTTCGCGCCGTGGTCCATCGCATCGTCAAGACCATGCGCGGCCTCGGTCTGCAGCGCGCGGCGATGGCCTTGCCGGGGCGGGGTGAGAGCACCGGCATCCCGGCGCGGCGGGCGCTCGACTTGGTCATTCACGAAAGCGAAGAAGTCCAACCCGGGATCCTGACCGAGCTGACCGTCATTGATGGGCCGACCGCTCAAAAAGAAATGACCGACCTTCTGCGCCAGCGCGGCATGCGCGGCTAGTGCCCCGCCACAGGGAATTTGAGAGCGTGCGCCGGGTGCGCGCGCCTCGAATTTGCGTCGGTGGCGGTTTCGGCCGACGATCGTTCGGTGAAGGCGACCACGTTAGACGCGGCGATTCAGCAGTTTTTGGATCACGTCCGCGTCGAGCGGGAGCTGACACCGGCCACGGTGGCGGCGTACGGGCGCGACCTGGCCGACTTTGCGCGCTTCGTGAGCGGGCGAAAAATCACCGCGGTCGCGGCCATCAAAGGCATCGACGTGCTGGACTACCTGGCGCGCCTGACCGAGCAAAAACTTTCGGCGCGATCGCAGGCGCGGCGGCTGATCGCCTTGCGGCAGATGTTCAAGTTCCTGAAGGCGGAAAACATCTGCGCGGTAAACCCCACCGAAGACGTCGACCTGCCGCGCTTCGGGCGCAAGCTGCCGGACTTCCTCACCGTCGAGGAAGTGGATCAGTTGCTGGCCGCGCCCAACCGCACCACCGCGCGCGGGGTCCGCGACGCGGCGATGCTGGAGACGCTGTACGCCACCGGCTTGCGCGTGTCCGAGCTGGTCAAGGTGCGGCTGCGCGACATCAACTTCGACGCCGGCTACCTGATGACGTTCGGCAAGGGCCGCAAGGAACGTCTGGTCCCCATCGGTGAGGTGGCGCTGGGCGGACTGCGCAGCTACATCGAGAGCGTGCGGGCCGATTTCACCGGCGGACGGGCCATCGACGCGGTCTTTCTGACTCACCACGGGCGGACGATGACCCGGCAGGGGTTCTGGAAGCTGCTCGGGCGCTATGCCGTCGCGGCCGGCATTCGCAAGCGCATCTCGCCGCACAAGCTGCGGCATTCGTTCGCCACGCATCTGGTGGAACGCGGCGCCGACCTGCGCGCCGTGCAGGCCATGCTGGGACACGCCGACATCGGCACGACAGAGATTTACACCCACCTGTCCCGGCGCCACCTGCGCGCCGTGTACGACAAGTTCCACCCGCGCGCCTGACGTTGACCGGGCGCGATCGCGTCAGGTATACGAGAGCGGGCGGCGCATGCGGTGCCGCCGGGTCGCGCATTTCACCCCCATGAATTTTTCAATTGCTCAGCCACGCACGGCGCGCACCGCGCCGCTCACGAAGGGGCAGGCGTGAACGCCGACGCCGGCAACGCTCCCTATCGCGTGGCGCTGCCCGAGTTCGAGGGGCCGCTGGATCTGCTGCTGCACCTTTGCAAGACGCACGAGATCGAGATCGTGAATATCCCGATCGCCTTCATCACCGAGAAGTACCTGGAGTACCTGGAAGTGATGCAGTCGATGCCGGTGGACATGGCCGCCGACTATCTGGTCATGGCGGCGACGCTGGCCTATCTGAAATCGCGCGAGCTGGTGCCGTCGCCTGAACCACTGGAGGTGGTGCCAGAAGAAGAGGGCGAGGTTCTAGACCCGCGCGAAGAATTGATTCGCCGCTTGCTGCAGTATCAAAAGTACAAGGACGCCGCCGAGAAGCTGGGCGCGCGGCCCATCGAGGGACGCAACGTTTTTGGGCGCGGCGCCGAGCTTGAGGGTGGCGCCGAGCAAGGCCCGCTGGCCGAGCACTCGGTGTGGAAGCTGATCGAATCGTTCGGCAAGCTGCTGGACAAAGCCGGGACCAAGCTGGCCCACCACGACGTGGTCGTCGATCGCATGTCGATCAGCGAGCGCATCAACCAGCTCATCGATCGCATCGAATCGGGCGGCGGGTCGTTTCGGTTCGACGCCTGCTTCGACCTGCAGTTGCCCGAAGACGAGCTGCGCAACCAGGTGGTGGTGACGCTGCTGGCGATTCTTGAGCTGGCGCGATTGAAGGTGATTCGCGTGCTGGCCTCGCCCGACAGCGAGACGCTGTTCATCGCCCAGGTGCAGGGCGCGGCGCTGGCCGACGCCCGCCAGGCCGAGGTGACGTCGGCGCTGGAAGTGACCGACGAAACCAGCGACGGAGACGAAAAGTCGGAGGCAAGTCCTGCTTCCGGGGAGAAGAATGAAGAAACGTAAGAAAAAGGGCGACGCGACCACCGGAGCGACAGGGGCCACCAGCGGAGCGGCCGACGCGGCTGGCGAAGCGGCGGACGCTCTCACGCCGGGGCCGGACAGCGGCGCCGTGGTCCAGGTGATCGATGCGTCCGAGGAGCCCACGCAGGTGAACGACGCGCCGGTGCCCGAGGAGGCGCGCGGTCCGGAGGTCGCCAGCGATGATCCGTTGGACGTGGCCATCGACGTGCACCTCGAAGGGCCGGCCGAGACCACTCAGCAGTCGCCGACCGAGGTGGTGATGCCGCCCATCGACGCGCCCGACGCCTGGGACGGGCCGACGGCGGTGGCGGGGTTGGACGAGGTGGCCGCGCTGGTGGCGCGGTCGGCGCGCCCGGAGCTTGGCGAAGGGCATGCCGGCGACGAGGCCGGGACGCCGGTGGGCCAGATCGGTGAAGCGACGGCCGAGGCGACGGCCGAAAACGAATCCCCGCCGGTTGAATCAACCAGCCGGCTGGAGATGATCATCGAGAGCCTGATCTTCGCGTCGGACAAGCCGCTTGGTCTCAACGAACTGAAGCGGTTGGTGGACGAACGCGACGCCAAGAAGCTCAGCGCTGCGCTGGAGACGCTGAAGGCGCGCCATCAAGATACCGGCATTCAGCTTCTGGGCGTGGCGGGCGGCTGGCAGTTTCGCACCAATCCAGAGAACAGCCCGTGGGTGGGCAAGTTGCTGTCGGGCAAACCGGCGCGGCTGTCGCGCGCCATGCTGGAGACGTTGTCCATCGTCGCCTACCGGCAGCCGATCACCCGGCCGGAGATCGACGAGATCCGCGGCGTCGACTGCGGTCCGGTGCTAAAGACGCTGCTGGATCGAGGGATGGTGCGGATGATCGGGAAGAAGGAAGACGTCGGTCGGCCGATCTTGTACGGCACCACGCCGGAGTTTCTGCGCACGTTCAGCTTGCGCGATCTCACCGAGCTGCCGACGCTGCGCGAGTTCCACGAGCTGGGCGTGGCGGAGATGGCCAAGGTCGACGCCGAAGCGCCGCGTCCGTCGGGCGCGGGCGCCAGCGGTGGCGCTGGCGATGCTGCGGCCGCGCCGGCTGCGGCGCCGACGGCGATGCCGCCGCCCACTGAATTGACGGCCGCCGATCCCGACGAGGAAGACGCGCTGCTGTCCGAGCTGGAGGAAGCCACCAGCGCCGCCAGCAAGGCCAGCAAGGCACGCGAATCGGGCGACGCGCCTCCCTCGGACGAATCAGCGGGCATCGAGTCGGCCGCACCGGCGGCGGCGTCCGAGACGCCCGAAGGCTGACATGCGGTTGCAACGATTCCTGGCCCAGGCCGGCGTGGCCTCGCGCCGATCGGCGGAGCAGCTCATCGCCGGCGGCTCGGTGAAGGTGAATGGCGCGTCGGTCACCGCGCCCGGCACGGTGGTCGGTCGCGACGACAAGGTGGAAGTCGACGGCCGTCGGGTCTACCCCGAACGGCCGATTTACCGCCTGATGCTGAAGCCGCGCGCCTGCCTGGCCACGCTGAAGCCGACCGCCGACCGCCCGACGCTGGCCCGATACCTGCGCGACGCCGAGCCCGGCCTGCAGGTGGTGGCGCCGCTGGATTTTCCCGCCGAGGGTCTGATCCTGCTGACCAACGACGGCGAGCTGGCCGAACGGGTGGCCAAGCCGCGGCGCGGGCCGGGGATCCCGATGACGTATCACCTCAAGCTGCAAGGCAAGCTGACCGACGAGGAGATCACGCGTTTGCTGCGCGGCTGGCGCTGGGAAGGCCGCTTGATCAGGCCGCAAGCGATCGATGCGCTGGCCGCCACCGACAAGAACATGTGGCTGGAGATGGTGGTCGACGAGACCCGGCCGCGCGCCCTGAAGGCGGCGGGTGAATTGATTCGCCACACGTTGCTGAAGATCTCGCGGGTGCGTCTGGGGGGCCTGTCGTTCGAAGGTCTGCCGATGGGTGGCTGGCGCGATCTGACGAAGGTCGAAGTGGCCGATCTGCGGCGCCGCGCCGGCCTCGAAGCCTGATGCGTCACGCGCCGGGTGCGCCGGCGGACGTTTCCTCTTCTCGGCGGGGCGGACAGTGATAAAACTTTCGCGTGGCTAGAATCGCACGGGCGTTGATCTCGGTTTCGGACAAGGCAGGCCTCCTCGATTTCGCGCGCGGCCTTTTGAAAGAAGGCGTGGAGATCCTGTCCACCGGGGGCACGGCGAAGGCGCTGCTGGAGGGCGGCGTGCCCGTGCGCGAGGTCAGCGAGTTCACCGGCGCGCCGGAGATTCTGGATGGCCGGGTAAAGACGCTGCACCCGCGCGTGCACGGCGGCATCCTGGGCCGCCCGACGGAAAAGCACCGGCAAGAGATGCAGCAGGCCGGCCTGGTGAACATCGATCTGGTGGTCGTCAACCTTTACCCGTTTCGTGAGACGGTGGCCCGTGGCGCCGCCTTCGACGAGGTCATCGAGAACATCGACATCGGCGGCCCGGCGATGATCCGGTCGGCGGCGAAGAACCACGAACGGGTCACCGTGGTCGTCGAACCCGCCGACTATCCCCGCGTGCTGGAGCAACTTCAAGCCGGCGGCGAGATCACGGACGGTCTGCGCTATGATCTGGCGCGCAAGGCGTTCGCCCACACCGCCGCCTATGACGGCGCGATCGCCGCCCACCTTGGCCGCCTGGCCACGCCCGACGCCGCACCGGCGGATTTTTCGGACACCATGCACCTGTCGGCGTCGCTGGTGCGCGCCTTGCGCTACGGCGAAAACCCGCACCAGAAGGCGGCGTTCTACGCGCTCGACGACGCGACCGGCCCGTCGCTGGCGCGCGCGGAGATCTTGCAAGGCAAGGAGCTGTCGTACAATAACCTGCTGGATCTGGACGCGGCGATGCGGCTGGCGGCGGAGTTTTCCCGCCCGGCGGCGGCGATCATCAAGCACACCAATCCGTGCGGCGTGGCGGTCAGCGACGAAGGGGTGGCCCACGCCTATCGCCGCGCCCGCGAGACGGATCCGGTGTCGGCCTTCGGCGGCATCGTGGCGGTCAATCGCCCCGTCGACGCGGCGCTGGGACGCGAGCTGGCCGAGACGTTCCTTGAGTGCGTGATCGCGCCCAGCTATTCGCCCGAGGCGTTGACCACGCTGTCGTCAAAGAAGAACCTGCGCTTGCTGGCCTTCGATTTTCGCGGCGACCAATCGACTGGATTCGACCTGCGCAGCATCGCCGGTGGTTTCCTTCTGCAGACGCGCGACACGACGACGTCGGCTGCGGCTGCCGGCAAGGTGGCGTCGAAGCGCACGCCCACCGCCAGTGAGTTGCTGGATCTCGATTTCGCCTGGCGGGTGGCCAAGCACGTGAAGTCGAACGCCATCGTCTTCGCCGGCGGCGGACACACCCTGGGCATCGGGGCCGGCCAGATGTCGCGCGTGGATTCGGTGCGCATCGCCATTTCGAAGGCGCGGTCGTCGCTGGGCGGCGCCGTGCTGGCGTCGGACGCGTTCTTTCCCTTCCGCGACGGCGTCGATGAAGCGGCGCGGGCCGGCGTCACCGCTGTCATCCAGCCGGGCGGTTCGGTGCGCGACGACGAGGTGCTGGCCGCCGCGGACGAGCACAACATGGCCGTCGTTCTCACCGGCGAAAGACACTTCAAGCACTAGCGGTATGCCGCAGGCGACAACCAAACCGGCCAGCGTGCTTCTCGTCGGTGGCGGCGGGCGGGAACACGCCCTGGCCTGGAAGCTGGCGCAAAGCCCGCGGGTGGCGCGCATCGTGGCCGCGCCCGGCAACCCGGGCATCGCGGGCGTGCCGAAGACGACCTGCCTGCCGATCAGCGCCGAGGCCGTCGCCGAGTTGACCGCCTTCGCCGTCAGCGAGCGGATCGATCTGGTGGTGTGCGGTCCCGAGTCGGCGCTGGTGGCGGGCCTGGGCGATGCCATGGGCGCCGCCGGCGTCGCCTTCTTTGGTCCGTCGCGCGCCGCCGCCGAGATCGAAGGATCGAAGGCCTATGCCAAACGGTTGATGACCGGGGCCGGCGTGCCCACCGCCGCCTTCGGTGTCTTCGATGACGTCGCCGCCGCCGAAGCGTTCATCGACCAGCAGCGCGGCGCCGTGGTGGTGAAAGCCGACGGGCTCTGCGCCGGCAAGGGCGTCATGGTCACCAGCAACGCCGCCGAGGCAAAGGCCGCCGTGCGCTTGTTGATGGCCGACCGCGCCTTCGGCGAAGCGGGCGCGCGCGTGGTGATCGAAGAACGGCTCAGCGGTCGCGAAGTGTCGATGATGGCCCTGTGCGACGGCGAGCGCTTGCAATTGCTGGCCTCGTCGGAAGACCACAAGGCGGTCGGTGACGGCGACGTCGGCCCGAATACCGGCGGCATGGGGACGTATTCACCGTCGCCGCTGGTCAGCGACGCGCAAGCCGCGCGCATCGTGGAGACGATCTTCTTGCCGACGGTGCGGGCGCTGGCCGCCGACGGGCGGCGCTTTGTCGGCCTGCTGTACGGCGGCTTGATGCTGACCGCCGACCGCGGGCCGATGGTGATCGAATGGAACTGTCGTTTCGGCGATCCAGAGACGCAGTCGGTGCTGATGCGTCTCGATGACGATCTGTATCCCTGGCTGCTGGGCGCGGCCAACGGACAGCTGCCGGCGGGGGCGCTGCGCTGGCGGCCCAGCGCCGCCGTGTGCGTCGTCCTGGCGGCGGCCGGTTATCCCGGCAAGGTGCGCGGCGGCGATGTCATCGAAGGCGTGCCGCCGCCCAGCGACGAGGTGGTGGCCTTTCACGCCGGCACGCGCCGCGCCGGTCCGGGCGATGCCACCGTGGGCGGACCGTGGCTGACCTCGGGTGGGCGGGTTCTGGGTGTCACCGGCCACGGCAGCGATCTGACGGCGGCGCGGGCCCGCGTGTACGGGGCGATCAAGCAAATTCATTTTTCCGGTATGCACTATCGAACTGACATCGGGATGCGAGGAGATCCATGAGCGACGTGGCAATCATGATGGGGTCGAAGTCCGATCTCGAGACCATGCGGCCGGCGGCGAAGATTCTGCAGTCGCTGGGCCTGTCGGTTGACGTGCGCGTGCTGTCCGCGCACCGCACGCCCGAGCACGCCGCGGCCTTCGTGCGCGAGGCGACCGCCGGCGGAACCAAGGTCTTCATCTGCGGCGCGGGCGGCGCGGCTCACCTGGCCGGTGCCGTCGCCGCGCACACCCTGGTGCCGGTGATCGGCGTGCCCATCGCTTCGGGCGCGTTGCAGGGCTTCGATTCGCTGCTGTCGACGGTGATGATGCCGCCGGGGATGCCGGTCGCCACGGTGGCGGTGGGCGGCGCCGAGAACGCCGGCCTGCTGGCGGCGCAGATCATCGCGCTCGCCAATCCGACGGTGGCCAAAGCGGTCGCCGCCGAGCGCGAGTCGCGTCGCCGCAAGGTGCTGGAGAGCGACGCCGAGGTGCGCGGCGGTTTTGGCGGAGGCAAGCCCAACGCCGGCTAAGATCCCACCGTGGCCCACGCATTTGCTGAAGAGATCGTCTTCGCCGCCGCGGCGCTGCGGCGCGGGGAGATCGTCGCCTACCCGACGGAGACGTTCTATGGCCTGGGCGTCAACGCGCTGGATGAACTGGCGCTGGCCCGCCTGCGGCAACTGAAGGGACGCGGCGACAAGGCGATGTCGGTGCTGGTCGGCGGCGACGCGCTGGGCACCATGATCGATTCGCTGTGCAAGACCGTGCCGGTGGCGGCGCAGCGGCTGATGGACAAGTACTGGCCGGGGCCGCTGACCCTGGTGCTGCCGGCGCGGCGCGGGTTACCGTCGCCGCTGGTGGCCAACGGTTTCGTGGCGGTGCGTGAATCGCCGCACCCGACGGCGCGCGCGTTGGTGGCCGCATTCGGCGGACCGATCACCGCCACCAGCGCCAACCTGACCGGCGGCGCGCCCGCCACCACGCCGGAAGCCGTGGACGAAGTCTTCGAAGGGCGGTGCCGCGTCCTGCACGGCGGCGCCACCGCAGGCGGCGCGCCCAGCACCATCGTTCGGGTGCGCGGCAGCCGCCTGGAAATTTTGCGCAAGGGCGTGCTGCCCATCTCCGACAGCGAGCTGGAATCGTAATTTTTCAGGAGAAGCAGTCATGGCCGAGATCGCTCCATTCGCCGGATTCCGTTACGACCTTGATCGCGTCGGCGACGCCGCGCGCGTCTTGGCCCCTCCGTACGACGTCATCAGCGAGACGGAACGGCTGGGTCTAGAGGCGCGCCACGGGCAGAACGTGGTGCGCGTCGAGCTGCCGCGGGGGGAGGGCGACGGGCGATACGCCAATGCCGCCGGTCTACTGGACACCTGGATCGCCGAAGGGATCTTGCGCCAGGACAGCCAGCCGGCGTTCTACCGATACGAACAGCAATTCACCTGGCCACCGGACGGCGGACGGCGGTACGTGCGCAAAGGGTTTTTCTGCCTGCTGCGCCTCGAGCCGTTCGACGCGCGGGTGGTGCTGCCGCACGAGCAGACGCTGTCGGGGCCGAAGGAGGATCGGCGCAAGCTGCTGGCCGCCACGCGCACGCACATCTCGCAGGTGTTTGGGCTTTACCGCGATCCCGACGGCGCCACCGAAGAGCCGCTGGCCTTTGCCGAGACCGCGGCGCCGGTGCTGGACGCCACCACGCCCGACGGTTGCCGCCACCGTCTGTGGATGCTGACCGATCGCGAGCGCATCGGGCAGGTGGCGGCGGCGCTGCGCAACCGGCAGATCCTGATCGCCGACGGCCATCACCGCTATGAAACCATGCTGAACCTGCGCGCCCAGCTGCGCCCGAAGGATCGCCCGCCCGGGCACTCGGCGGCGGATTGGGGCGCGGTGTTCCTGGCGCGCGCCGAAGATCCCGGCCTGCTGGTGCTGCCCACCCATCGCCTGGTGCGCAACCTGCCGGCGTTCGACCTCGGCGCCTTGCGCGCGGGCGCGGCGCCGGCCTTCGAGGTCAAACAGTCCGACGAGGCCGACGTCGCCGCCATCGAGGCGCGCCTGCAACGCGAGGGCGAGCGGCGCGTGACCTTCGCCGCGCGGGCCGCCGGCGAAAAGCAGACCACCTGGCTTGGTTTGAAGGACGGCGTTGATCTGTCGGCGCTGGGTTCACCGGCCCTGCGCGAACTGGACGTGACGGTGCTACACGGGGTGCTGCTGGCGCCGCTTTTGGGCGTCGACGCTTCGGCGATGGCCAATCAGGCGTACCTCGGGTACACGCACAGCACGGCCGAGGCGCTGGCCGCTGTGTCGTCGGGCCAGGCGCAAGGCGCGTTCTTCATGAACGCCACCAAGGTCGAAGACGTCCTCCAGGTGTGCGAAGAAGGCTCGATCTTGCCGCAGAAATCGACCTATTTTCAGCCCAAGCTGGCCACCGGCTTGGTCATGAATCGGATCAACCCCGATGCTGACGTCGCCGGCGCCTGACGGTCTGGTCCCCGGTGAATACACCACCGACACGCTGTTGCGCGGTCGGATCACGCTGCTGCAGCCGGCGCGCGGGTTTCGATCCAGTCTGGATCCGGTGTTATTGGCCGCCTTCGTGGCGCCCCCGTTTGGCCGGGTGCTCGACATCGGCTGCGGCACCGGCGCGGTGGCGTTCTTATTGATGGCCACCGACGCCGTGGCGAGCGGGGTGGGCGTCGAGCTGCAGCCACGCCTGGCGTCCTTGGCGCGGGCGGCGGCGGTCCACAACGGATTCGCGCCGCGCCTGGAGATTATCGAGGGCGACGTGCGCGCGCTGGGCGGCCAGCGGTTGCCGCCCGGGTCGTTCGATCTGGTGGCGACCAACCCGCCATTTCGTTTGCCCAGCAGCGGCCACACCTCGCCGGACGGCGAGAGGGCGCGTGCCCATCACGAGATCACCTTGACCCTGGCCGAGTGGACCGCCATCGCCGCGCGGTCGGTGCACGTTGACGGCCGCGTGGCGGCGATCTTCGCCGCCGATCGCTGCGACGAATTGCGGGCGCAATTCAACGCGCACGGCCTGCACCCGACCCGGATGCGTCTGGTGCACCCGCACGCCGATGGACCCGCCACGCGCGTGCTGATCGAGGCGCGGCCGAAGGCGATGCGCACGTTCTTCATCGAGCCGCCGCTGATCATCCACGGGGCGGGCGGGCAGCGTTTCTCCGACGAGGTCGCGCGCATGCTGGGCGAGCGGCTTTGAGCGCGGCCGGTGATAAAGTCGTCCGATGCGCATCGCCCAGCTGGTCGGCGTCCGTCAGTTTCGCCTGATCGACGGAACGCCTCCGGAGCCGGCGCCGGGCGAGATCCAGGTTCAGGTGCAAGCGGTAGGCGTCTGCGGCTCCGACGTGCATTCGTATTCCGAGGGTGGCATCGGCGATACGCCGGTGCTGTATCCGACGGTGCTGGGTCACGAGCCGGCCGGCGTGGTGGCCAAGCTGGGCCCGGGCGTCTCCGGCTGGAGCGTCGGCGACCAGGCGGCATTCGAGCCGTCGCTGTTTTGCTATCACTGCCCCTATTGCCTGCGCGGCCGGCAGAACTTGTGCACCGAGATGCGGTTTCTCAGCACGCCCGGCGGCGAGCCGGGATTTTTCCGTGATCGGCTGAATTTGCCGGCGGCGAATCTGCTGGCTTTGCCCAAGCCGCTGACCGTCGTCGAAGGCGCGCTGGTCGAGCCGCTGTCGATCGCCCTGCACGCCATGAAGCTGGCCTCGCCGGTGCTGGGCGAGACCGCCGCCGTGTTCGGCGCCGGCCCGATCGGTCTTTTGACCATCGCCGCGCTGAAACTGGCCGGCGTACGTCGGGTGTGGGCCGTTGAACCTTTGGCCCACCGACGGGCGCTGGCCACCGCGCTCGGTGCCGACGCCGTGATCGATCCAGCCGTCGTCGATCCCGGCGCGACCATCGCGCGCGAGTCGGGCGGCCTGGGCGTGAGCATGGTCTATGACTGCGCCACCAAGGCCGACACCACCGACCACAGCCTGCGCGCCGCCGCCCCGGGCGGCCGGGTGGTGTTGACCGGCATCCCCTCCGAATTGCGCGTCAGCTTCGACGTGCACCTCTGGCGACGCAAGGAACTGGCCATCTGGCAAGTGCGCCGGTCCAACGACGAGATGGCCGCCGCCCGCGATCTCCTGGCCCAGCACGGCCGGCTGTTCGCGCCGCTGGTCACCCACAACCGCTCAATCGAAGACGTGGCCGGTGCCTTCGCGCTGATCGAACATTACGACGACGGCGTCGGCAAGTTGTTGCTGCGGTTCGATTGATCACCCGCTCGCGGCACGGGGGATTTGTGCCGTGCGCCGGCTACGCGTGGTCGGGTCCTGTCACTGCGTGGACGCCTTCCCAGCGGGTCCCCTCCACTCCGCGCCACCCGCCCACGCTGCGCCGGCTGGCAACAAGAGCACCGACCGTGAGTATCGAAAAGGATCCGGATCGGATCGATCGTTCAATCGTGGGCATAGGCGTAGCGACAGCGAAGCCGGCGCGCACCGCACAGCCAACCGCCAATCCGCCGCGTCCCGCCGACGACGATCTAGCTTTTCGGCGCCGCCGCCGCGCCGGTCACCACCGGCGGCGTCTCTTTCAGCGCGTCGTCGATGGGCGGCAGATCGTCCAGGTTCGGTACCAAGGTGATTTCGATGCGGCGATTCTTCGCCTTGTTCACGGCCGTGTCGTTGGCCGCCACCGGCGACTGATCGGCGTAGCCGGCCGCCGACAGACGCTTGGGCTCCATGCCGCTGCCGATCATGAAGTTCACCACCTCCACCGCGCGCGCCGTCGATAGATCCCAGTTCGAACGGTACTTGGCCGACTTGATCGGAATGTTGTCGGTGTGGCCGGCGACCTGAAAATTGCGATTGGGGATGTCTTTCAGCACCACGGTCACCTGGCGAAGGGCGTCCTGGCCTTCTTTCTTCAGCTCGGTCTTGCCGGGGTCGAACAGGATCTGATCACCCAGGCGCACGATCATCCGGTTGTCGCGTAATTCAACCTGCAGCTTGCCGGCGTCGGTCAGGCTCTTGAACTGGGCCACCAGCTTGCGGAACTGCGCCGCCCGCGCCTCGGCCAGGGCCTGCGCCTTGCGCAGCTCTTCCATGCGCTTGCGCGCCTGCTCCAGCTCGCCGCCCATGGTGCCGCGTTCGTTCTCCAGCCGGGAGACGTCCTGGCCCAGCGACTCGAGCTTCTTCGACAGCACCGAGATGCGGGCGTCGCGCGTGTCCGAGTCCTTGGCGTGGTCGTTCTTCTCTTTTTCCAGGGCGTTTTGCGTCTCGGCCAGCTTTTGCTTCTGGTCGTCGCGGTCGCGCAAGGCGGCGTTGTAGACCTCCTTGTCGACGCCGCAGGCGCCGGCGCTGAGGGCGAGAGCCAGCGCGACCGCCGGCAAGAACAGGCTGGGGGAACGGGGGATCGACGTGATCATCTGATTGCTCCTTTTCCGCTGGTCCGGGTCATGGTGCGGGCGGCGCCGCCGCCGTAGACACGATCCAGGATGGCGTCCAGTTGGCGGGCGGCGATGGGATTTCCGCCGTCTTCGAAATCCCAGCCGAGCTGCGCGTTCAAGCGCGCCCGCACGGCGTCGCGCCCGTGCCCCAGGCGATGCAAGAGACCGGCGCGGTCTTCCAGCTCGCTGAGGTACATCGCCTCACGCTTGGCCTTCAGCGTGCGGGCATGCTCCGGGTTGCGCTTGGGTTCCATCCAATCGAAGGCCGGCATGGCGGCACTGTATCTCTGTTCGTCGCGGGTGGCTGCTATTTCAACCCGACAACTTCGGCGATTGCAGGGACAGCTTGGCGGCCTCCCACAGGCGGTCCTGTTCCTCGGCGGACGCGTCGGCGACGGCGCGTCCTTGCGCCGCCAGCGCTTTTTCGATCTGGCCGAAACGGGCGGCGAAGCGATCGGTCGCCGCGCGCAGCGCCGATTCGGCGTCGATGTTCAGCTTGCGCGACAAGTTGGCGACGGCCAAGAGCACGTCGCCCAGCTCATGTTCCATCGCCGCGCGATCGCCGGACTGCCACGCTTCGTCCAGCTCGCCTAGCTCTTCGTTGATCTTGGCGCGCGGGCCGGCGGCGTCGGGCCAGTCAAAGCCGACCGCGCCGGCTTTTTCGCCGGCCCGGGTGGCGCGCAGCAACGCCGGGGCGCTGCGCGGAATGCCGTCCAGGGCGCCGTGCTTTCCCTTCTCGGCCTTCTCGGTGGCTTTGAGCTTGGCCCAGTTCGCCAGGACGTCGTCGGCGTTTTTGGCCACCACCTTGCCGAAGACGTGCGGGTGGCGGCGCACCAGCTTGGTGACGATGCCGCGGGCGACGTCGTCGATGCCGAAGGCGCCCTCGGTGTGGCGCAGCTCTGATTGGAAGACGATCTGCAACAGCAGATCCCCCAGCTCCTCGCCATGATCGGCCACGTTGCCCGAGGCGAGGGCGTCGACCACCTCGTAGGTTTCTTCGACCAGGTAGGGGACCAGCGTGGCCAGGGTCTGTTCGCGATCCCAGGGGCAGCCGCCGGGAGCCAGCAGGCGTTGCATCAGGCCCACCAGCTTGCTCACCTCGGCGCCGGTTTGTTTGCCGGGCAGCGGCGTCAAGTCGGGCAGGGGATTTGTCGTCGGGGGCGTGGACACCTCGGCCAGTCTACACGTTGAACCGGCCCATCCCGCGTGCTATCCACAACGGGAGCCGCGCATTTGAGCAGCAATCGATCTACGTCCGTCACGCCCCCCGTCCCTGCCAGTCCAGTCGGTGGTGGCGCCTCGGGCGATGCCAGCACCGGCGACGGTCCGCGGCCCATCACCGAACGCCTGGTGCTGGACGACAACCGGGTGGCGTTGGCCGTGTACGGCGAGCGCAACGCCAATTTGAAAATTGTCGAGCGTCACACCGGCGGCCAGCTTCACGCCCGCGGCAACGAACTGACCATCGTCGGCCTGCCCGACGACGTGGTCATCGCGCGGCGCCTGATCGAACAGCTTTACAGCATGGCGCGCGGCGGATCACCGATCAGCCCCGAGGACATCGGACGGGCCGCCATCGCCTTGCGCGCCGACAGCGGCGTGGATCTTCGCGACGTCTTCAGCGACACGATCCTGGTGGCCGGCCGCGCGCGGCCGATCGCCCCCAAGGGCCTGGCGCAAAAACGTTACGTCGACGCCATCCGCGACTTTGACATCGTCTTTGGCATCGGCCCCGCCGGTACCGGCAAGACCTATCTGGCCATGGCGCTGGCCATCCGCGCCTTGATGGAAAAACAGGTCAAACGCATCATTCTCACTCGCCCGGCGGTGGAGGCGGGCGAGCGCCTGGGCTTCCTGCCCGGCAGCATGGAAGAAAAAATCTCTCCGTATTTACGACCGCTTTACGACGCCCTTCACGACATGATGGACTTCGAAAAAGCCGATCAACTGCTGGCTCGAGGCCTGATCGAAGTGGCGCCCATCGCCTTCATGCGCGGACGCACGCTGAACGATGCCTTCGTCATCCTGGACGAGGCGCAGAACACCACCGGCGAGCAGATGAAGATGTTCTTGACCCGTCTTGGTTTCGAATCAAAGGCGGTGATCACCGGCGACGTCACGCAGATCGATCTGCCGGACAACCGTCGTTCGGGTCTGACCGAGGCCGAGGCGCTGTTGTCGGGGATCGAGGGGATCGCCTTTCGTTATTTCACCGAGGTGGATGTGGTGCGCCACCCGCTGGTGCAGAAGATCATCAAGGCCTACGACCGCCCGCCCGGCGACCGGCCCCCCGGCGAGCGCCGCTGAACACATCAGCTGGCCGTCCGGATCCTTGATACTCTCAGCGCGTGGAGGCTCCGGACGACTTTCGCGTGCTGGCGGCTCGCTTTCGCTACGAGCTGGGCGAGTTGCTGGCCACCTCGCGCGCGCTGTCCTCGGAGCGCGACATCCGCAAGCTGCTGGCGCTGATTTTGGAGAAGTGCCGCCAGGTCACCGGCGCGGATGCCGGCAGCGTGTACGTCCTGGAAGGCGAGGGGCGTCCGGCGGACAGGCGGCTGCACTTCATGTTGTCGCAGAACGATTCGCTGTCCATCGACCTGCAGGAATTCACCCTGGGCGTCGACGAGAAATCCATCGTCGGCAAGGCGGTGCTGGACGCGCAGCCGATCAACATTCCCGATCTGGCGGCGCTTTCCGAGACCGGCAAGAACCCCTGGGGCTTTCGCCACAACCGCACCTTCGACGACAAGACCGGCTACCAAACTCGATCGATGCTGACGGTGCCGATGCTGTCGGCGCAAGGCGAGGTGATCGGGGTGGTGCAGCTCATCAACCGCAAGCACCACCGCGAGCGGCGCCTGCTGGATCCGGCTGACTTCGCCAACGAAGTGGTGCCGTTCGATCAGCCGGCCGAGGAGCTGGCGCTGGCGCTGGCGTCGCAAGCGGGGCTCTCGCTGGAGAACGCCATCCTCTACGACGAGATCAAGAAGCTGTTCGAAGGCTTCGTCGACGCCAGCGTCACGGCGATCGAGTCGCGCGATCCGACCACCTCGGGCCATTCGCGGCGGGTGGCCACGCTGTCGGTGGCGCTGGCGCAGAAGGTGGACGCCACGCCGGACGGTCCGCTGCGCGACGTGCATTTCACCAGCACAGAGCTCAAACAGATCGAATACGCCGGCATGCTGCACGACTTCGGCAAGGTCGGCGTGCGCGAGAACGTGCTGGTCAAAGCGAAGAAGTTGTATGAGGCCGATCGGCACGCCATCGGCCTGCGTTTCGCGTACATCCGCAAGTCCCTGGAAGCGGACGTTGCCGAGCGCAAGCTGCGCGTGGCGCTGGAACTTTCGCGCCATCAATTCGCCGGCCGCGCCGCCGAGCTGGACGCCGATCTTCACCGCCGCCTGGCCGAACTGGACGGCCACTGGGCCTTCATCAACCAGGTCAACGAGCCGACGCTGATGGACGAGGGCGGCGTGGCCCGGCTGGCGATGATCGCCAACGAGCGCTACCTCGATGCCACCGGCGAGCTGCGCCCGTACCTTGAACGCGACGAGCTGGCGGCGCTGGAGGTCCGGCGCGGCAGCCTGACCGCGGTCGAACGGGTGGAGATCGAGAGCCACGTGGTGCACACGTTCAACTTCTTGAACAAGATCCCGTGGGGCAAAGAGTTGGCGGCCATCCCGCGCATCGCCGGCTCGCACCACGAATACCTGAACGGCGCCGGCTACCCGCGCCACCTGGGCGCGCCGGACATCTGCGTGGAGACGCGCATGATGACCATCGCCGACATCTTCGACGCGCTGACGGCGTCGGACCGCCCGTACAAGAAGGCCGTGCCGACCGATCGCGCGCTCCACATCATCGAGGCCGAGGTGAAGAACGGACGCTGCGACGCCGATCTGTTCCGCGTCTTCGTCGAGGCCGAGGTCTACAAGAAAGCCTTCTGATCGTGGCGGTGACGACGCTGGTGCGCGGCCGGGCGACGGCCACGCTTGCGCCCGGCGATCGGCGGGCGGCGACCGCACGCTTGCGGCTGGCCTTGCGGGCGCTGCGCCGGGGCGGGGCCACCGTGACGCTGGTTTTCACCGACGACGAGGAGATCCGGTTTTTGAACCGCACCTACCGCAAGCACGATCGCGCGACCGACGTGCTGAGCTTTCACCTGCAGCAATTGCAAGGCGAGGATGATCCGGCGGCGGCGGCGCGCGGATTCAATCTGGGTGACATCGTCATCTCGGTGGAGACGGCGCGCCGGCGATTTCCTGGCCGCAAGCTCGGGCGCGAACTGGAGCGGCTGACGGTGCACGGCCTTTGTCACCTGTTCGGCCACGACCACCACCGACCGGTGGAGGCCAAGGCGATGTTCGCCCTGCAAAACAAGCTGCTGCGGTTGCCGACCGTCGGCTAGCGGTCGCCGTCGGAGAGACGCCGAACCGCCGAGCGCTTCTCGATTCGTGTTAAGTTGTTCGTGCCCGCGCCATGAAGAAGACCTTCGCGATGCTCTCGGTGCCGGGAACATTCGTCAGCGCGGCGGCGACGCCGCCTGCAGGCCGGTTGGTGGCGAACACCGAGTTCGTGAAGGCGCTGGCTCGTCACGGCAGCTTCGATCGTTTCTGTTTTTTCATCGGCGAAAACGGCGATCACGACGAGATCGATCGCCTGGCCGCTCTCTGCGGCCTGACCGCGAGCGCGGGCGCCGATCGCTTACTGGTCCGTCACTTGCTGGATCTGCCGCGCTCGTTTGCCGACGGCGACGTCAGCGTCGTTCACCATGCCTCGCACGTCGAACGGTTTTTGGATCTGGTGTGGCTGCGCGATCGCTTCGCCTCGCCAAACCACCCGGCCATCCCGGTGACCGGACAGATTCATTCGCTCAGCTATCCCGATCTGATGAAGGATTATCTGCGCGCGCTGTTGCATCCGCCCGGGCCGCACGACGCGATCTTCTGCTCCAGCCTGGGCGGGCAGATCGTCTTGCAGCGATCGTTCGACGACGCGCGGGCGGCGTTGCAACGGATCGGCGCCACGCCGCCGCCCGCCGCGTTCGACACGCCGCTGGTGCCGCTGGGCGTGGACGTCGATCGCATGCGCAGCGGCGATCGCGCCGCCACGCGGGCCCGCCTGCGCATCGCCGCCGACGAGATCGTCATCCTGGGTCTCGGCCGCTTCAGCGAGTACGACAAGATGGATCTGTTTCCGCTGCTGCAGATCTTTCAAGGCGTGGCCGCCCAGCATCCGCCCGGCGCGCCGCCCGTGCGCCTGCTGCTGGCGGGCGCGCGCCAGGGCACCCAGACGCCAAAGATGGTCGAGCTGTGGGCGCAAGCGTTGGGCGTGTCCGCCGCCGTCACCTTGCACGTGGATTTTCCCGAGGCGGAAAAGCCTGATCTGCTGGCGGCGTCGGATGTCTTCGTCTCGCCCTGCGACAACCTGCAAGAGACGTTCGGCCTGTCGGTGATCGAGGCGATGGCCGCCGGGCTGCCGGTGGTGGTGTCGGACTTCGACGGCTACAAAGACACGGTCTCGCCCGACGCCGGCGTGCGCGTGCCGACGCGTATGAATGTCGATCTTGATCGACTGTCGGATCTGGGATCGATCCTGTATGCCCGTCCATTGCACCTGCTGCTCGGTCAGTCGGTCGAGGTGGATCTGCCGACGTTCACGCACGCCCTGGTCACGTTGTGCGCCGACGGCGACCGGCGGGCGCTCCTCGGCGCCGGGGCGGCGGCGCGGGCGCGCCGGCTTTACGATTGGAAACCGGTCGTGCACGAATATGAAGCCGTGTGGCATGCGCTGGGCGCGGCGCCGTTCGTCCCGCGCCCCGGGACGCCGCCTCATCACCCAGCCGGCCTGCGCTTCGGTTCGGTGTTCGCCCACTACCCAACGGAGAGCATCGATGACAGTCGGGTGGTCCGCCGGACCAAGCTCAGCCGCGTGCTATGTGGGAAGGAGAACGGATATTTCGTCTATCCGGAATTGCGCCACGTGTTCTCCGGCAGCGAGGTGCTGGTGGCGCTGGCCGCCGCCGAGTCGCCGACGCCCCTTGGACAGGTGATCGCCGCCGCCTCCGGACGCTGGCCGCCTGACGAGGGCTGGCGGGCGAAGGCGCTGGTGACCTGGTTGCTCAAGCACGGCCTCTTGGCCACCGTCACGCTTTAAGCCAGCGGCTCGATCGTTTCAGGAATCCGCCTGGCGCGCTTTGCTGGGGCCGAGCCTGGTGCTTTTGTCCCCAGCCTCGTGTTAGGGTTCGGCCGTTGCCCTTGGGCCCCATGTTGCGCGCTTTTTTGCGGTCCTTGGTGGCCATAGCTCTGACCGCGGCGCCGGCCGTGGCGGGCGGCAGTCACGAACCGGGCCCCGGCGCCAGTCCCGGTCCCAGTCCGACCGCTGGGCCGGCGGTGGTCTACATCTGGTACGCCGATGGCAGCCCGGCCCCCTCGGAGAGCGCCTGCGCCGGCAAGCTGCCGCCTGCCTATTCATGCACCTTCGGCGTCGACATCGACGACTGCAAGCACCAGGTGCAAGCGTACCTGGACGACTGGTACGCCGATCTGAACGTCGTCTTCACCTATAACAAACCGACCAGCGGACAATTCTTCACGGTGATCGTCACCGCCTTGGGCGGCGACTGGTGCAACCCGGGGTATGACCAGCGGGTGGGCGGCGTGGCGCCGATCTCGTGCGAACGCATTTTAGACGACGGCACCTGCTATGCGTTCCAGTGCGGCCACGACTCGAAGACGTGCGCCACCATCATCTCCCAGGAGCAGGCCCATCTTGTCGGCCTGGAACATACCAGCAGTCCGACCGATGCGATGTACGTCTACGTCTCGTCCACCAGCGATGGCTTCGAAGACAAAGAGAATCCGGTGGCGAACAGCGTTTGTAACCGGATCACCCAGAACTCGTTTCAGGCCATGCGCGATCGGCTGGGGTTGTGGCCGGGCGGCATGAAGCCGGATCCGTTCCTCGACACCGTCAAAGGAACGCTGCCGGCGGTGGCCGTCTATCCGGGCGAGCTGCAGGGATCAGCCTACGGCTGCGCGATCGCCGGCGGAGACAGCGCCGGGCTCAACGACGGGTCGTCCGATGGCGGGCGGTTTCTGGTGGCGATCGTCGCGCTGGCGCTGCTGAGCGGACGCCGGCGCGCCGGTCGTTTCGACGCTCGTTGATCGCGCGCTTTCGGACGCGTTCGGATCCGGTGTCCCACCTCTCGGCACCTCGCGCGACGTTCATGGCGCAGACGATTCGAAACGCGCGACAACACAGGTCTTGACGTCACATCAAAGCTGCGCCTATATGCTGCGCCAACGAGGATGAATCCTCTCTTTCGGCCTAGGCACAACACACTCGCAAACGTCTCCCTTTTCGTGCTCGCGGCGGGCGCGCTGGGAACGGTGGGCGGGTTGCTTCTTTACGTCCGGACCCCTTACGCCCGCGGGATGCAGGATCCGATCGAACAGCCGATCCAGTTCGACCATCGGCACCACACCCGTGACGAAGGCATCGACTGTCGGTACTGCCACAACACCGTCGACAGATCCCCGCACGCCAGCATTCCCCCGACGCAACTTTGTCTCAACTGCCACTCGCAGGTGTGGAACAAGAGCCCGCTCCTGGAACCGGTGCGGCAAAGCTTCTTCGAGAACAAGCCCCTCGAATGGCGGCGCGTCTACAAGGTTCCCGAGTTCGTTTATTTCAACCACGCCATCCATGTGAACAAGGGCGTCGGTTGCGTCAGCTGTCACGGGCGCGTTGATCAGCAGGCGGCGGTGGAAAAGTCGACCACGCTGACGATGGGTTTCTGTCTCGACTGCCACCGCAACCCCGAGCCCAACCTGCGGCCGGTCGAGGAAGTGACGAACATGGCATGGAAGCCCGAGGGTGATCCCGACGAGGAAGGGCGCATGCTCGCCGCAAAAAACGAGATCCACACCCGGACCAGCTGCACCACGTGTCACCGATGAGCTGCGACGAAAACAAGAACGCCCAGCGCCAGGCGCGCCGGTCCAGCCGACTGGCCATCGTCGGCAGTACCGGCGAGGGCGGCGCAAAGGTGGCAGAGCCGACGACCGGCCGCCCATGGCGCAGCCTGGATGAACGCGCCCGCACCATTGAATGGGAGCAAGCGGCAAACCGCGAGTTTCCGGCCGGCGCATCCGAGCTGAACGACGGCGTCAGCCGCCGCAGCTTCATGCAGCTGGTCGGCGTGTCGACGGCGGTGGCCGGCTTCGGCGTCGCCTGCCGCAAGCCGAACGAGAAGATCATTCCCTTCGTGCGTCGCCCCGAAGAGGTGACGCCGGGAAACCCGCAGCACTTCGCCACGGCGCACACCCTGGAAGGGTTCGCCAGCGGGTTGGTGGTCGAGAGCCACGAAGGCCGCCCCACCAAGGTGGAAGGCAACCCCGACCACCCGATCAGCCTGGGCGCCGCCAACTCTTACGACCAGGCGTTGATCCTGGGCCTTTACGACGAGAACCGGGCCAAACAGATCACCCACGATGGCGACGCCTGGGCCTGGCGTTCGCTGGTGCAGCAGATCAATGAACGTGGGCAAGCGCTGGCCGCCGACGGCGGCGCCAAGCTGCGCTTTCTGACCGACCCGACCGCGTCGCCGCTGATGGGCGATCTGCGCCGCCGCATCCTGGAGAAATTCCCGCGCGCCAAGTTCGTCAGCTACTCGGCGGTCGGCGGCGAGGCGGCGATCGACGGGGCGCGCCTGGCCTTCGGTAAGCCGCTGCAGCCGCGCGCGCACTTCGCCGACGCGTCGGTGGTGCTGTCGCTGGACGCCGATTTTCTGGGCGACGGTCCCGAACAGCTGCGCCACGCCCGGGAATTCGCCGCCCGCCGCGAGCCGGGGACGAACATGAATCGCCTCTACGTCGTCGAGCCGTCGATGACCATCACCGGCGGCATGGCCGATCACCGCCTGCGTCTGCGCGGCGCCGACGTGGCCGCCTTCGCCCTGGCCCTGATCTCCAAGCTGACCGATCGCCCGGGCTTTGAATCGCTGGCCCCGCTGGCCGGGCTGGCCCGCGCGCAGGGCGCCGGCACCTGGGACGTCAAATGGCTGACCGCGGTGGCCCGCGATCTGGAGAAGAACCGCGGCCGCTCGCTGGTGGTCGCCGGTCGCCGGCAGCCGGCGGCGGTGCACGCCTTGGTAGCGGCGCTCAACGTGGCACTGGGCAATCTGGGCAAGACGGTGACCTACGGTATGCCGGTGCTGGTCGACGCTGCCAACGGCGTGGCCGCGCTGGGTGTGCTGGCCGAAGAGATCGCCGCCGGCCAGGTCGACACGCTGGTGATCACTGCGCAGAACCCGGCTTACACGGCGCCGGTGGATCTGAAGTTCGCGGCGCTCTTGCGGCGCGTGCCGAACACGATCTATCACACGCTCTATGAAGACGAGACCGCGGCGGCTTGCCACACGGTGGTTCCTGCGACGCACCTCCTCGAGACCTGGGGCGACGCACGTGGCGTCGACGGAACGGCGTCGATCGTGCAGCCGCTGATCGCCCCGCTGTGGGGCGGCATCGCCGAATCGGAAGTGCTGGCGGCGTTCGTCGGCGACGGCGATCTGGGCGCGCACCAGCTGGTGCAGCGTTACTGGAAGGATCGCCTGGGCGTCACGCAGGACTTTGGCCCCGCCTGGGATCGCTGGCTGGCCGACGGCATCATCCCCGGCACGGCGGTGGCCGCCGAAGACGGGCTGGCCGTTGACGCCGCCGGGATGGCCGGCAACCTGGCCCCGATGCTGGCCCGCAAGGCCGACGGCATGGAGCTCGGGTTCATTCGCGACGCCAAGGTCTTCGACGGTCGCTTCGCCAACAATGCCTGGCTGCAAGAGCTGCCCGATCCGATGACCAAGCTGACCTGGGATAACAGCCTGCAGATCTCGCAAGCCACGGCGCAGAAGCTGGAACTGACGACGGGCGACCTGGTCTCGCTTGATTTTCGCCAGCGCAAGATGGAAGCGGCGGTGATGATCGTCCCCGGTCACGCCGACGACGCGGTGACGCTGCCGCTCGGTTACGGGCGCGCCAGCAGCGCCGAGGCCGTGGCCAAAGGTGTCGGCTTCAACGCCAATCTGGTTCGGTCCAGCGACGCGATGTGGTTCGGCCGCGGCGTCACGCTGACCAAGTTGGACGAGCGCTACAAGTTCGCGCTGACCCAAGACCATTGGACCATATCGCCCGACGGCCGCGACATTCCGCCGCCCGCGGTGGACACCACGCTGGCCGCGCTGTTGAAAGAAGGCTCGGAGTTCAACCTGGACCTCGAGGAACGTCGCGGTCCTGACGTCACCATCAACACGCCGGTCGATTACAGCACCCAGAAGTACAAGTGGGCGATGGCCATCGACTTGAACAAGTGCACCGGCTGCAACGCCTGCGTGACCGCTTGCCAGTCGGAGAACAACATCCCGACGGTTGGCAAAGAGAATGTGGCCAAGGGCCGCGAGATGCACTGGATCCGCATCGACCGCTACTTCTCTGGGTCGGTCGAGGACCCGACGGTGATCTCGCAGCCTCTCGGCTGCGTGCACTGCGAGAGCGCGCCGTGCGAGTACGTCTGTCCTGTCAACGCCACCGTGCACAGCGACGAAGGCCTCAACGAGATGGCCTACAATCGCTGCATTGGCACCCGGTACTGCAGCAACAACTGCCCGTACAAGGTGCGGCGCTTCAACTTCCTCGAGTACAACGGCGACGTCACGGCGGCCCGCCAGATGGGCATGAACCCCGACGTCACCGTGCGCAGCCGCGGCGTCATGGAGAAGTGCAGCTATTGCATCCAGCGCATCGAGCGCAAGCGCATCGACACGCGCATCGCCGGCGTGCCCATCGCCGACGGTGACCTTCAGACCGCCTGCCAGCAGGGCTGCCCGGCCGGCGCCATCACCTTCGGTTCGCTGAACGATCCGAACTCGCGGGTGTCCAAGCTGCACGCCAGCCCGCGCCGCTATGATCTCCTGCACGAGCTCGGAACCCGCCCGCGCACGGCGTACCTGGCCCGCGTGCGCAACCCCAACCCTGAGCTTGCGAGGGCAGAGTAGCCATGGCCGCGCCGAATATGGTCAACCTGTCCCGCGACCCGCTGGAGCCGCGCGTCCTCATCGAGGGCAAGCAGACCGACGCTTCGCTGAACGACAGCCTGCTCCAGCACGTCTGGCGGGGCGCTGGCCGCGGCTGGTGGGCGTGCTTCTCGGTGGCGCTGGCGTTGCTGGGATTGCTGGTCGTCGCCATCACCTGGACGCTTTACAAAGGCATCGGGGCCTGGGGAAACAACATCCCGGTCGGATGGGCCTTCGGCATCATCAACTTCGTCTGGTGGATCGGTATCGGCCACGCCGGTACGCTGATCTCCGCCATTCTCCTTCTGTTGCAGCAGCAGTGGCGCACGTCGATCAATCGTTTCGCCGAGGCGATGACGTTGTTCGCGGTCATCTGCGCGCTGCTCTTCCCGCTGCTGCACACCGGGCGCCCGTGGTTCGCGGCGTACTGGCTCATGCCGTATCCCAGCGTTCAAAAGATCTGGCCGCAGTTCAAAAGCCCGCTGACCTGGGACGTCTTCGCTGTCTCGACGTACTTCACAATCTCGTTGCTGTTCTGGTTCCTGGGTCTCGTGCCCGACCTGGCGTCGCTGCGGGATTCGTCGAAGAGCCCGATCAAGCGCCGCATCTATGGCCTGGTGGCCATGGGCTGGCGCGGGTCGGGCCGTCACTGGGCCGAGTACAAATGGGCCTATCTGCTGCTGGCCGGTCTGTCGACCCCGCTGGTGCTGTCGGTGCACACCATCGTGTCCTTCGACTTCGCGGTGTCGGTGCTGCCGGGGTGGCACACCACCATCTTCCCGCCGTACTTCGTCGCCGGCGCCGTCTTCTCGGGCTTCGCCATGGTGGCGACGTGGATGATCCCGGCGCGGCACTTCCTGGGCCTCAAGCACGTCGTGACCGTCCGGCACATGGAGAACATGTGCAAGGTGATGCTGGCGACCGGAATGATGGTGGCCTACGGCTACGCGATGGAGCACTTCATTGCCTGGTACAGCGGCAATGAATACGAGTTCGGACAGTTCTTCCGTGTTCGCCAGCACGGCCCGATGGCGCCCGTCTACTGGACGATGATTTTCTGCAATGTGCTGGTGCCGCAGATCTTCTGGTTCAAACGCGCGCGCACGCACATGGCTGTCATCTGGGGGGCGTCGATCCTGATCAACGTCGGTATGTGGTGCGAGCGCTTCACCATCATCGTCACCTCTTTGCACCGCGACTTTATCCCGTCGAGTTGGAAGAACTACGCACCGACTTGGGTGGACATCAGCTTGTTCCTGGGGACCATCGGGCTCTTCTCCACGCTGTTTCTGCTGTTCCTCAAGTTCATCCCCGCAGTGGCGGTCACCGAGGTGAAGGAGCTGCGGCACGAGAACGAGCACAAGGAGCAAGTCGCCGCTGAGGGGGCGCACTGATGAGCGCCGGGCACGAAGGAAGCGGCTTTGTCCCGCGCCGGTTCGTGGTTGGTCAATTCGCCACCACCGACGCCTTGCTGGAGGGCACCAAGCAGGTGCGGGCCCGGGGTCACAAGAACCTGGACACGCACACTCCGTACCCGGTGCACGGTCTGGAAGAGGCGATCGGCCTCAAGCGCGCGAAGATCCCGACCATCGTTTTGATGGGCGCGATAGCCGGCGCCTTCATCGCCTACAGCCTGATCTACTACTGCAACGTGTTCGACTGGCCGATGAACGTCGGCAACCGGCCGCCGCACGGCCCGCCGGCGAACATCCCGATCACATTCGAGCTGGCGGTGCTGATCGGCGGAACGTCGTCGTTCTTCGGTTTCTTTGCCCTGGCGGGCCTGCCCAAGCCATATCACCCGATCTTCCAGTCGGAGACGTTCGCGAGCGCCTCCATCGACGGATTCTTTCTTTCTGTCGAGGTGCCGGCGGAAGTGACGCCGGAGAAGGTGGCCGACGACGTGCGGGGCGCCGGCGGAACCGGCGTGGAGATCATCGAGGAGCTGGAACGATGAGGCGGGGCGCTTCCACCGCCCTGGTCACCGCCTTGTTGACGACGGCGGCGACGCTGTCGCCGCTGCTTTCCGGCTGCGACGAGAACCTCCTCGACCCGATGGCCGACCGCCAGCCGAAGGTGAAGCCGTACAAGGAAAGCGCCTTCTGGGACGACGGCCTGTCGATGCGCGCGCCGCCCGAGGGCACGGTGCCGCGCGAGCGCTCGCGCCTGGGCCTGCTGCTGACGGCCGGGCACACGCCCGAGGCTGGGCCGTATTCGCTGAACGGCGAGGCGGTCAACGCCGGTTTCGCCCCCGCCATCCCCTTGTCGGTGAACGCCAAGCTGCTGGCCCTGGGACGCAAGCGGTTCGACATCACCTGCGCCACCTGTCACGGTCCGCTGGGCGACGGCGACAGCATCGTCGCGCGGCAGATGGCCCTCCGTCCGCCGCCGTCGCTGCACAAATATTCCGACCGCGCGCCCGGCTACATCTATGAGGTCATCAGCAAAGGCTTCGGCCTGATGGCTTCCTACGCCGCCGAACTGACCATCGAAGAGCGCTGGGCGGTCGTGGCGTACGTGCGCGCCTTGCAGCTGAGCCAGAACGTTTCTGTCGACGCCGTTCCCGCCGACGTGCGGGCGCGGTTGCAGGCGCTGCCGCAAGGGGTGTCTGCCCCAGCGCCGGCCCACAAGGAGATCCCGTGAGTTCCGGAACTGCCGTGAGCACGCAAGCCGCCGCCAATCTGCAACCGTTCGCGGGCGGTCGCTCGTGGATCCTGGGCGGAGGCCTCGGCGGGCTGGCCCTGCTCGGCGCCACCTTCGCTGGGATGGCCACCGATCCACGGCAGACGATGTTCTCATACCTGGTGGCGTTCGCTTACTGGACCGGGATCGGCCTCGGCGCGTTGGTGCTGCTGATGATCATGCACGCCTTCCGGGCCAAGTGGGTCACCGTGCTGCGCCGCCCGATCGAATCGATCACCCTGGTGCTTCCGCTGATGGTGCTGCTTTTCATCCCCATCGCCGTCTTCATGAAGCACCTGTACATCTGGGTGGATCCGCCGGCGGACATGGGGCGCGAGGCGCTGAAGCTGCTGGCCCACAAGCGGGCGTACCTGAACGTCACGGCGTTCGTCGTCCGCACCGTCATCTACTTCGCGCTGTGCATTTTCCTTTCGCAGCGCCTGTACGGCTGGTCGATCAAGCAGGATCGCACCGGCGAGGTGGGCCTGACCCAGCGGCAGCGTAACCTGGGCGCCGGCGGTCTGCCGTTCCTGGCCATGGCCATCACTTTCGCCGCCTTCGACTGGTTGATGAGCCTGAACCCGCTGTGGTTCTCCACCATCTTCGGCGTCTACTACTTCGCCGGCAGCTTCGTCAGCGCGCTGGCGCTGCTGTCGGTGATTTCAGATCTGGCGCGCGGCAAAGATCTCTTCGGTGATCTGCTGAACGCCGAGCACACGCACAACATCGGCAAGCTGATGCTGTCCTTCATCTGTTTTTGGGCGTACATCGGCTTTTCGCAGCTGCTGCTGATCTGGATCGCCAACCTGCCCGAAGAGGTGCCGTTCTACATGGTGCGCTTCAAGGCCGAGTGGGCCTGGGTGGGCGTGTTCTTGATCGTCGGCCACTTCTTCCTGCCGTTCGGCGCGCTGCTATCGCGCTCGCTCAAGCGTGACCGGCGCCGGCTGGCGGCGGTGGGGGTGTGGATCCTCCTCGTACACTATCTGGACCTGTACTGGCTGGTGATGCCGACGCTGCACCCCGAAGGTTTCACCATGCACTGGACCAGCGTCACCGCCTTCCTGGGCGTGGGCCTTTTGGCCGTCGCCTTCGTCATGTGGCGGGCCCGCGGGCGGTTCACCGTGCCGGTGCGCGATCCGTACCTGGCCGATTCACTGCGGTACAAGCAACCATGAACGGGAAACAACCATCTGGTCACGGGGCGCACCCGCCGGCGTCCAGCGCTCATCAGAACGAAGATCAGATCGACTTCACCAAGGTCATCGTGGTCGGCGTGGTCTCGCTGGTGGCGTTCGGCTTGTGCACGCTCTGGGCGGTGAAGATCCTCGACGGCGAACGCGGCCGCCTGCAAGACGAGCACGGCGAGAGCCGCAAGGCCACCGAGGTCGGCAAGGACGAGATCGGCATCGTCGACCAGGTGCCGTTCGAGGTCGACCATCGGCTGGAAAAATGGCGACAGGCCCACATCGATGCCTTGAACGGCTACGGCTGGGTCGATCGCGGGCGCGGCGTGGTCCACATCCCGATCGACAAGGCGATGGAACAGATCGCCGCGGGTGCGGCGCCGCCGGCTCCGCTTTTGCCAGCGCCGACGACTGTGCCGGCCGGAGGTGGACGATGAGCCGCCGATTGGCGCTGGTTCCACTGCTGTTGCTGTCGGCGCGCGTGGCGTCGGCGGCTGACAAGTCCAGCGAGGTGGTCTTTCCACAGGGCAGCGAGCAGCCGCTGGCCGCCTTGGAGAACATCGACGTCATCGAGCACCTGGGCGAGCGCGTGCCCGCTGGCCTGTCGTTCACCGACACCACCGGCAAGGCGGTGGCGTTCGACAACTTTCTTTTCCAGGGCAAGCCACTGCTGGTGACGCTGGGCTATCACCGCTGTCCGATGCTGTGCAGCCTGGTGCTGGACGGCCTGGTGAAGTCGATGAAGACCTCCGGGATGAAACTGGGCAAGGACTTCACCGCGGTGTCGATCAGCATCGATCCCAACGAAGATCCCAAGGCCGCCGCCGAGCAACAGCGTCGCATCTTGAACGGCGTCGCGCCCGGTCTGGCGCCGAGCGACTGGCCCTTCTTGATGGGCACCGCCGCCGCCAGCGACGCCATGGCCAAGGCCGTCGGCTTTGGATACAAATACGACCCGCAGAGCAAGCAGTTCGCCCACGAGGCGGTGGCCTTCGTGCTGACGCCGGAGGGCCGGGTGTCGCGCTACCTGTACGGCGTCGATGTGCTACCGCGTGACTTCAAGCTGGCGATGGTCGAGGCGGGCGGCGGCCGGGTGGGGACGTCGTTCGACAAGGTGGTGTTGTCCTGTTTCCGCTATGACCCCGTCAGCCGACGGTACGCGCCCTTCGTCATAGGGTTCATGCGCGTCGGCGCCGGGTTGGTGTTCCTAGCGCTGGCCGGCTTGTTGACGGTGCTCTGGCGCAAGGAGATCGCGATGAGGAAAAGGAGGGCGGCATGAACGATCTGATGCGCCGCTTGCTCTTTCTGCCGGTTCAGGCCTCGACGTTCGCCAAGCCGGTCGACTATCTGCACTACTTCGTCATCACGGTGACGATGCTGGTCTCCGTCGGCGTCGGCATCACGGCCTTCGCCTTCTTCTTCAAGTTCCGCGAACGCAAGGCCCGCCAGTCGACCCCGCTGGTCATCCCCAGCGTGAAGTTCGAAGTGGTGATCATCGGTGTGCCGCTGTTCTTCTTCTTCCTGTGGTTCGTCCAGGGCTACAAGGACTACATCTGGTACACCAGCCCGCCGGCGAACACGATGGACGTGTACGTGATGGCGAAAAAGTGGATGTGGAAGTTCGCCTATCCCGACGGTCCGAACGCCATCGGCACGCTGCACGTCCCGGCCAACCGCCCGGTGCGCTTGCTGATGACCAGCCGCGACGTCATCCATTCGTTTTACGTGCCGGACTTCCGTATCAAACAAGACGTGCTGCCGGGGCGGTACACCGAGACCTGGTTCGAAGCGGTCAAGCCCGGCCGCTACCAGGTTTTGTGCGCCGAATATTGTGGCACCTGGCACTCGCAGATGTGGGGCGAGATCGTCGTGATGTCCGGCCCCGACTTCGACAACTGGATGGCCGACCAGAAGAACGGCCTGGCAGAGCGCGTGGACACCGGCGGAGACGACGGCGGCAACTTCCGCGGCAGCCTGGTCGATTACGGGCGGCGCATCGCCACCTCGCAAGGGTGTTTCAAGTGCCACACCATCGACGGTCAGCCGCACATCGGACCGACCTGGCTGGATCTCTACAAACGCAAAGAGACGTTGGAGTCTGGCGAGACGGTGATTGCCGACGAAGGGTATCTGACTGAATCGATGATCGATCCCCGCGCCAAGGTGGTGAAGGGATTCAAACCCGTCATGCCGACCTTCAAGGGCCGACTGGCAGCCCCCGAGGCGGCCGCGCTGGTCGAGTTCATCAAGTCGCTGCGCACCGCCAACCTCGAGAACGCTCCCTCTAAGGAACCAGTTTATGAGCCAGTCCAACGACGCTGAGCCGGTCTACCCAGCCGTCAACTACCTGAACGCCGATCGGGGCGTTTGGTCGTGGTTGACGACGGTGGACCACAAGCGCATCGGGATCATGTACCTGGTCTCCGTGCTGCTGGCGTTCCTGCTGGGCGGCATCTTCGCGATGCTGATACGCATCGAGCACCTCACGCCCGATCCCACCATCATGAGCGCGAACACCTATAACCGGATGTTCACGCTGCACGGGGTGGTGATGATCTTCATGTTCATGATCCCGGCCATCCCCGGCGTGTTCGGCAACTTCTGCCTGCCGCTCATGCTGGGCGCAAAGGACGTCGCGTTTCCCAGGTTGAATCTTTTGTCGCTGTATCTGTACTGGAGCGGCGCCGCCCTGGCGTTGTGGGGCATGATCAGCGGCGGCACCGACACCGGCTGGACGTTCTATGCGCCGTACAGCACCACCACCCCGATGACGGTGTTCCCGGTGCTTTTGGGTGTGTTCGTGATGGGGTTCTCGTCGATCGCCACCGGCTTGAACTTCATCGTCACCACCCACACGCTGCGCGCACCGGGTATGACCTGGATGCGCGTGCCGCTGTTCGTGTGGGCCATCTACGCCACCAGCATCATCCAGGTGCTGGCCACGCCGGTGATCGGCTTGACGGTGTTATTGGTCGGCATTGAACGCATCGGCGGCTTCGGCCTGTTCGACGCCACCCGGGGCGGTGATCCGGTGCTGTTCCAGCACATGTTCTGGTTCTACTCGCACCCGGCGGTCTACATCATGGTGTTGCCGGCCATGGGCGTGATGAGCGAGATCGTCGGCGCCTTCGCTCGCAAGAACGTGTTCGGCTACAAGATGATCGCCTACTCGTCGCTGGGGATCGCCTTCGTCGGCTTCTTTGCCTGGGGCCACCACATGTTCGTGTCGGGGCAGTCGGTGCTGGACAACGGCGCCTTCGCTTCGATCTCGATGCTGGTGGGCGTGTTCACCGCCATCAAGGTCTTCAACTGGGTGGCCACGCTGTACAAGGGATCGATCTCGGTGAAGACGCCGATGGTCTACGCCTGCGGCTTTCTTTTCTTCCTGGTGTTCGGCGGCATGACCGGCATCGCAGTGGCCACCGTGTCACTGGACGTGCACTGGCACGACACGTACTTCGTCGTTGCCCACTTTCACTTCATCATGGTCGGCGCCGTCATCATGTCGTTCCTGATGGCGCTGCACTACTGGTTCCCGAAGATGTTCGGGCGCATGTACAACGAAGGGTGGGGCATGGTCGCCGCGTCCTTCATCGTGCTCGGCTTCAACGCCACCTTCATTCCGCAGTTTCTGCTGGGCAACGCCGGCATGCCCAGGCGCTATTACATGTACCCCGAACGCTTCACCGCGCTGAACGTGGCCTCGACCGCCGGGTCGTCGCTGCTGGCCTTCGGTTTCTTGATCATCGTCGTGTACATGAGCTACGCCCTGGTACGCGGGCCCATCGCCGGTTCGAACCCGTGGGACTCGCGCGGCTACGAATGGGACACGCCGTCGCCGCCACCCAAACACAACTTCGACGTGACACCCGTGATCACCGTCGACCCGCACTCGTATCAGAACCCGGGAGAGGAGGTGGAGCATGTCATCGTCTGACGCGCACGCCGCCGCCGGGCAACACGCCCACAACCCCAATCTGGCCCATCACTTCGAGACCATCGAGAAGCAAGACCACGCCGTCCGTCTGGGCATGTGGCTGTTTCTCGGAACCGAAGTCTTATTGTTCGCCGGGCTTTTCCTGGGCTACACCGTCTACCGCCATTTCTATCACCACGTCTTCCACGAGTGCTCGCGCACTCTGGATCTGTCGCTGGGGACGCTGAATACCATCGTCCTCATCACCAGCAGCTTCACGGTGGCGCTGGGTTTTCACGCCATCAAGCAAGGCAAGAACAAGACTTGCGCGGCGCTGCTGGCCGTGACGATCGTTTTCGCTCTGACGTTCTTGGCGGTGAAGGGCGTGGAGTATCACCACAAGTTCCAAGAGGGGGCGCTGCCCGGCAAGTGGTATCACTTCGCCGAGATCCCGGACATGCACGCCAACCTTTTCTACACCGTGTACTTCCTGACCACCGGCCTGCACGCCTTCCACGTCATCGTCGGCATGAGTATCCTGGCCTGGCTCATGGTGCGGGTGATCAAGGGCAGATACTCGGCGTCTTATTACGTACCGGTCGAGCTGGGCGGCCTTTACTGGCACTTGGTCGATCTAGTGTGGATCTTCCTCTTTCCGTTGCTCTATCTCATCTAGCTGGAGAATCGCGTGGCCACCACCAACCAACCACCCACCTCGGAAGCGGAAGCGCAGGCCGCGCACGCGCACCACGGGCCGGGGCGCTACTTCCTCATCTGGGCGCTGCTGCTTGGTTTCACCGTCACCACGGTGATCACCGGCCGCATGGACCTGGGTGCGGTGAACCTGCCGCTGGCGCTGGCCATCGCCAGCATCAAGGCCACGCTGGTGGTGCTGTTCTTCATGCACCTCTCCGAATCGCACGGCGTGAACCGGCTGGTTTTCGTCGTCTCGATTCTGTTCGTCCTGGTGCTTATGGCGGGTGTCTTCGGCGATCTGCTGACCCGCTTCCCGCTGTCGCTGCCCAGCAGCGGCCTGCCCACCACCGAAGGCCCCGAGATCGCCGTTCCGCTGCCGCACGTCCCGGCGCCGTAGTCTATTCAGTGATCTGCTGGGCCAGGTACTGCGCTTCGCCGACCTGCGACAGCAACGTCAGCTGCGCCTCCAACCAGTCGACGTGATCCTCTTCGGCCTTCAGGATGTCCTCAAGCAGGTCGCGGCTGCCGTTGTCACCGATGCTGCGGCACAGTTCAATAAACTGATTCAGCTTCGGCACCGCCACTCGCTCGACCTCCAGGTCCAGCTTCAGCTGCTCGGGGACGGTCTGCCCGATGTTGATCTTGCCCAGACGCTGGACGTTGGGCACGCCGTCCAGAAACAACACGCGCTGGATGAGACGATCGGCGTGCTTCATCTCGTCGATGGACTCGGCCTTGATCTTCTCGCACAGGCGCTGGTAGCCCCAGTTGCCGCACATCCGGGCGTGGATGAAGTACTGGTTGATGGCGGTCAGCTCGCCGGTGAGGATCTCGTTCAGGGCGTCGATGACTTCCGGTTTACCTTTCATGGGCGGCCCGCTGCTCCTTGGCGAAGGGTAGGGCGCGCATCATACCTGTGGTGCCCGATGGGCCCAATCATCTTCGCGTCAAACGCGTCGGGCCAGCGGGGAGAAACCGTTGACATCGGCGGCGCCGCCTGATATTGATATTGATGTTGATGTTCAACTTCACTTTGGCCCTGGCCCCCACGATCGCCGCTCGCCGGGGTAACCCTTGATCGTCTGCGTGTGCCGTGCCGTTTGTGATCGCCGCCTGCGCGCTCTGGCCGCCGACGGGCATCAGTCGCTGGGGGCCATCGCCGCCGCCTGCGGCGCGGGCGAGGACTGCGGCACCTGTCAGCCCGACATCGAACAGATCATCACGGAGACGGCGCTGGTCCGCGCTTCCCGTGGCAGCGGCGGCTACAAGGATCCAGCCGCCGAGCCCGCCCGAATCACCGCCGCCACGCGCGTTCGCACCGCCGCCTAGGTTGGTTCTCCGCGCCGCCGCTGCCTGGTTCGCCTATCGGATCTTCCCCGACGCTCAGTGGACGATCAGATCATCGCGCCGGTTCTTGGCGTAGGCGTCTTCGTCGTGGCCAGGGTACTTCGGGCGCTGGGAGCCATAGCTGGCGGTGCGGATGCGTTTCTTCGGCACGCCCATCTCCACCAGGTAGGTCTTGGCGGCTTCGGCACGATGCTGGCCGAGGGCCAGGTTGTACTCGACGGTGCCCAGCGCATCGCAGTTGCCTTCGATGGCGATCTTCGCGGTGGCGTCTTTCTCTTTCAGATCGGTCGCCACCTTGGCCAGCGTGTCGCGCGCGTCTTCGCGCAGCGTCGAAGAATCGAAATCGAAGAAGATCGCCCCGGGATTGTCATCGGCCACCGTCGTCGGTGTCTCGGGCGGCAGCGGATCGGGTTCTTTCTGGGTCTCGTGCGAGGCGGGCCTCGGTTTGGGTTCGTCGCTGTCGGCAGCGACTTTTGGCGGTCGGCTCTGCTCGTGCGAGCAGCCCACGGCCAAAGCCAGTCCGAAAAGCCAACCCAGATTGCGTGACCACGGTGGTGTCATGCGGCACGTCTCCTTTCCTGGCCCATCGGGGCGAGACGATCGACGAATACCGCACGTGCCGACCTTAATCAACGGTCGTCCAACCGTCGTCCGCCATTTTCCTCAGCGACGCAGTCCGCCCTCGTCAATTCTGGGGGTTGGGGAACAGCGGCCAAAAACGCGGCTGGATCAACTCTTGACGGCGCCCGCGGTCAGTCCGCCCACCATGTAACGCTTGACCGCGTAATAGATGGCTGCTGGCGGCAACGCGTAGATGAAGCCGGTGGCCATCAGGATCTCCCAAGGCGAATCATCGGCGGCCAAGAAATTTCCCAGGGCCACGCCCAGCGTGATGTCGGTTTCCTTGGACAGCAGCAGGAACGCGTAGAGGTATTCATTCCACGCCAGCAGCAGCGCGTACGTTCCCACCGCCACCAACGACGGCATCATCAGCGGCAGATAGATCAGGCGGAAAAGCTGCAGCGTCGTCGCGCCGTCGATGCGGGCCGATTCGTCCAGCTCGTACGGCAGCTTGTCCGAGGCCTGCTTGAGCACCCAGATGGCGTACGGCGTGGCGATGGTGACCATGGCCAGGATCAGCGACCACTGATGATTGATTAAGCCGTAGGCGCCCATGGTCTTGTAGATCGGAATGGCCAAAAAGGCCGCTGGGATGAGATAGGTGAAGAGGGCAAAGTTCATCACCAGGCCACCGCCCTTGGCGCGCAGGCGACTGATGGCGAAGGCCGCGGTGGTGGCGACGAACAATGTCACCAGGCCGGTGGTGACGGCGATGAACAGCGAGTTCCAGAGCTGCCGCCAGAAGTGAGACAGGTAATAGTGCTGTTGCATGAAGACGATGCGGAAGTTCTGCAACGTCGGGTGATCGGGCCACATCTTGCCGCCCAGCGCCGATTCCTTCGGTGAAATGGCGAAGAGAAAAAGGTGATAGATCGGCGCGATGGTCCACAAGAAGACCGGGATGCCGATCAGCAGCAGCTTGGCGTCGGTGCCCAGCGTCCGCAGCGAATAACCGTTTTGGGGGCCGTTTTGAGGCGCCATTACTTCGCCAGCCTTTTGGTCATGAAGTAGACCAGCGGGATCACCAACGGCAACGCGCACACCACAGACGCCATCGACATGCCGACCTCATCCAGACGCAGGTAACGAATGCCCAGCGTCGACAGCACGTGGGTCAGATCGCCAGGGCCGCCGCCGGTCAGAAGGTAGATGCTGTTAAAGTCACCCAGGGTCCAGATCATCGAGAGAATGGTGCAGGTGATGTACAGCGTCTTCATCGACGCCCAGGTAATGAAGCGGAACTTCTGCCACTCGGACGCGCCGTCGACGGCAGCGGCTTCGTAAAGCTCGTCGGGAATGGCCAGGCGGCCGGAGATCAAGATCAGCGTCCAGAAGGGCAGCGATTTCCAGATGTGGACGGTGATGCCCAGCGACAGGGCCAGCGTCGGATTGTTCAGCCAGTTCGGGCCGTCCTGCTGGGTGAGGCGAAAGATGATCGAATTGATGAGGCCCCACTCCGGGTTCAGCATGAATCGGAACGAGAGCAGGGTGGGGATGGACGGCACTGCCCAGGGCAGGATGAACAACACCGACAGGGCCTTGATCCAGGGTCGCTTCTGCACGAAGAACCCGGACAGCATCAGCGCGATGGCCATCTTGACGTTGATGCCGATGACCAGGAAGACCAGCGTGTTGACCACTGCGCGGCTGAAGACCGGATCCTCGAACAGCCGGATGTAACTTTGCGGCTGGCGCGCCAGGTAAAGGCCAAAGCAGACCGGAAAGATCACGAAGACGGCGAAGACCAGCACGTAAGGCGCCAGGAAAAGCATGCCCCACAGCTGCACGGAGGACAGGCGGGCCTTCGCCGGGACGTAGGCCGCGACTGGTTTTTGATCAGCAGGCGCGAAGGTGGACATGGGGGCAAATCATACGCTGGCTATTCCTCTGGAGGACCAGGAATAGCCAGCGTTGAACCGATCTATTTTGGTTTTGCCGGGGAACGGCCTAGTTGCCGGCCACGGTCTTGATGCGCGCGATCATCTCGTCGACGGCCTTCTCGACCGGCTCGTTGTCGTTGAGGATACGGCTCATGCACTTGGCCCAGACGTTCTCGTTGTTGAGGATGGTGAACTTGTAGTTCTTGGTGAACTCGAAGGTCACGGTGCCGGCCTTGAACTGTTCCAGCACCGTGCGGCGGTGCGGGTCGGTGGTCCAGAAGGTGCTGGCCTCGCCGGCCTTGGTGACGGGGAACCAGCGGCCGAGCGAGCCCTCGACATACGGTCCCAGATTCTCCGGCTGCATCAAGAAGGCCACGAACTCCTTCGCCTGCTTCTTGTTCTTGGCCGCTTCGAACACCACGCCCGTCTTCACGGCCGCGCGGTAGATCATCTTCGAGCCGTCAGGGCGGTGCGGGAAAACGGTGGTGACGATGTTCTCCTCGTAGTTCTTCTTGGCGATGGCGCGTTGATCGGCGGGCAGGGCGGCGTTGTTCATGTCGTCCAGCCACTTGGCGGCGATGGAGATGGTGGCGTTGTCGGTCGAGATGATGGTCTTGTTGTGGAAGGCCACGTTGTTGTCCGGATCCTTCCAGGCCGTCGACGAGGGCGGGGTGCAGCCGCGGGTACGGAAGTTGGTGAAGTCCTTCATCGCGGCGATCATGGCGGCGCGGTTCTTCGGCTCGCCGACCACGATCTTGCCGCTGTCGTCGACGATCTTGGCGCCCCAGGCATCCGCCCAGGTGAGGAACGAATAGAACGAATCCGTTCCCTCGACGCCCATCGGCTGGCCGACGCCGAAGGTGCGCTTGCCGGTCTTGGCGCGATAAGCGGGCTGAACCTTGTCACACCAGAAGTCCCAGTAAGCCTTCCACTGGGTCGGGAGGTCCGACTCTTTGAAGCCGGCTTCGCCCAGCATGTCCTTCCAGTATTGAAAGTGCATGGTCTGCTGCTTGACCGGGAAGGCGTAATAGGCGCGCTTCTTGGTCTTCTCGTTCAAAAGGTGCGTGGTCTCGATGGTGTTCTTCAGGAACTTGTCTTTCATCGGGGCCAAGATGGCGCTGAGATCTTCCAGCTTGCCGTCGGCCGCCCACTTACCCGTGGTTTGAAAGTCGAAGACGTCGGAGTACGCAACGTCGGGAGGCGTGCCCGATTCCAGCGCGGCGACCGTCTTTGCCACCATGTCGCTGACCGGATATTGCGACAGATCGACTTTGACGCCGGTCTTCGCTTCGAACTTTTTGATCGTCGCAAACAACGCGTCGTCTTCGGCCTTGTAAAAGCCTTTGACCCACCAGACCGTGAGTTTCTCTTCCGCAGCCGCGGGGACGGCCGCCGACGTGATCGCCAGTAGCAATGCAAACGATGCGCATAGCCTTAAAACCGAGTTCATCATGTCCTCCAGTTGGGCGGTGGGCCGTCGACGAGCCGAGGACGGCAGGTGAAGCGGCGCCAGAGTAGGGACTCGGTTTGGGGATGTCAACAGAGACGTGCATGGTCCCGACCCGTAAGGGACCACGCAAAATCTCGCGACAGACTTCGTTAAGAATGGCGACGAAAGGCGGCTGTCTGTCTATTTTTTCAACGGGGCCGGTAAGTGTGTCGTTACCCCATTTGGTTCGGAAACATCTCCGTCATTGTGGTTCGACCAGTTGCAAGGTCGCCGGTCTAAAGCGGCGTCAGGTTGCCGTCACCGTCGAACATCAGCTCGTGGGCCTTGCCGCTGACCTCCAGATTGGACCCAGTATTCCCCATGCCATTGGGGAAACACCCGGGCGACATCTGAAGGCGATCGACGGACAGCGTGTCGCGGATGCGCACCAGGCGCACCTGCCGTGGATCGGTGGCGGGCAGCGTGGCCAGCGCGCGGGTCAAGACCTCGCGATCGTTGTCGAAGTACATCGGGATCTTGGGGGCGCGAAAGGCCAGCGAGGTCAATGCATTCATATAGGTCGCTTCGCGATCCATGGCCCGCACCAGACGGCTGGTGGTGAAATCGGCCAGACCCACGCCCACTGCGTTGCCGTGGGTCTCGGCGGTCAGCTCGCGCACGAACAAGCGATGAACGATGGGCACGCCCGGCGCATCCGGTTCGGTCGAATCAGCCGACCTGCGCCCGATGACATTGGGATCCATGCCCACGCCGCTGATGTTCTTGCCGATGGCGTCGACGATCAGCAGATCGATCTCCGCCACCGGCAGCCGGGGCATGAACGACCAGGCCTCTTTCAATAGCGCCGGCTCCCGCTTGAACAATTCATCGGCGCGCAGGACCTCGACCTTGGCCAGGCTGTGGTGTTGATTCTCCAGCAGGGCCACGCCGCCCAAAAACTTTCCCGTTCGCAGCTTGGCTTGCAGGACGGTTTCCACCACGCGCGGAAAGCCCAGCCGATCGGCGGCGCTGTGAAAAGCCGCGGCGCCTTCGCGCTTGCCCAGGCCCACGGCGATCATCTTCACCACGCCGCTTTCCACCGGCCCGCGAAAGCGGGTGTGCGGTTTGACCCGGCTGATGACGATGATGCCATCGGCGCGCGCCGCCTCGCTGGCCAGGTGTACCGGCACGCCGTCTTCGGTGGTGGCGCACAGGTCGACGTCCATCGACGCTCGCACCGGCACGCCCAGCGCGCGTTCGGTGATGCCATATTCGGCCAGCAAGCCCGTCTGCCCTTCGGCGGTGGCGCCGCCGTGACTGCCCATGGCCGGGACGATGAATGGCTTGCCGCCGTCGGCGCGCACCCTTTCGATGACCGCGCGCACCACCTCTTCGAGGCGCGAAATGCCACGGCTGCCCACCGCCAGCGCGATGCTCGCGCCAGGGGCGATCGCGAACGGCCAGCGTACGGCCAGGGCGGCAGGAATGTCCACCGGTGGCGACGACGGAAATCGCTGCCGTACCTGAAAAACCTGGGGAAACATTCAAGGTGAGGCTACTCCGTTGATGGTGGCAGCGAAAGGTCGGACGCCGGCAGGCCCTTGAAGTGATAGAAATGCCGCATGACCAGCCCCGCGCTGCCGTCGAATCAGATCGACGGCGTGTTTCACATTCCGCTGCGCACCTTCCGCGACGACCGCGGGTATTTCTACGAAAGCTACCGGCGGACCTGGCTGCCGGCCGCGCGCGAGATGATCCAGGGAAACTCGTCGTTCTCGCATGCCGGCGTGCTGCGCGGTCTGCACTACCATCTCAAGCAGGCCGATCTGTGGACGGTGCCGGTGGGCGTGGTGCGGGCCGGACTGTTCGATTTTCGCCCCTCCTCGCCGACCTTCGGTCGCAGCGAGCTGGTCGAGATGGGCGAGACCAACCCCATCGGCCTTTACATCCCGCGGGGCGTGGCGCACGGCTTCTACGTGGTGAAGGACGCCTTCATGAGCTACCTCGTCGACGAGTACTACGACAACAGCGACGAGCTGGGCATCCGCTGGGATGATCCCGCGCTGAGGCTGGACTGGGGTGCCACGGCGCCGATCATCTCGCGCCGCGATCAAGAAAACCCGCTGGCCAGCGCCGTGCCGCTCGACCGCCGCCCCCGCTGACGGTGCGCTCAGCCGCCGATCAGACGCTCAGTCGCCGATCAGATCGTTGGCGTGCTTCAGCGATTCGAAGGTGCCGGCGTCGGTCCACCAGCCGGGCAGGGTGGCGTAGGTCAGATCGCCGCGGGCGATATACGCGTTATTGACGTCGGTGATCTCCAGCTCCCCGCGCGCCGACGGTTTAAGGCTGGTGATCACGTCGAACACCGCCTCGTCGTAAAAATAGATGCCAGTGACGGCCAGCGCGCTGGGCGGGTTCTTCGGTTTTTCGATGATGCTGGTGACGCGCGCGCCTTCGGTGACGGCCACGCCGTAGCGTCCGGGATCGGGCACTTCCTTCACCAGGATCTTGGCCCCGCTTTTCTGGGCCCGAAATTCATCGGCGAAGGGAGCGATGGGCGCCTCGAAGATGTTGTCGCCCAGGATCACCGCCAGCCGCCCGCCGCGTCCGAACCGTTTGGCCAGGCCCAGCGCCTGGGCGATGCCGCCCGCCTCGTCCTGCACGCGGTAGGTGAACTCGCAGCCGAAATCTTTTCCGCTGCCGAGCAGGCGCACGACGTCGCCCATGTGGTCGGTGCCGGTGACGATCAAGATCTCGCGGATGCCGGCGCCCACCAGCTTGCGCACCGGGTGAAACATCATCGGCTCGCGCCCGACGGGCAGAAGGTGCTTGTTGGTCACCTTGGTCAGGGGGAAGAGCCGCGAGCCGGTGCCACCGGCCAGCACCACCCCACGCAACGTATCGCCGGTCATTGTGCCGCGCCTTCCCGGCGCAGCCGCGCGCCGTATTGTTGTTCGTAGTAATCACGGTAGCTGCCGGAGCGCACGCGCTGGCACCAGCCGTCGCTGCTTGAATTGGCGCGGTACCAGGCCACCGTCTCGCGCAGGCCGCTCTCGAAGGCGTGGCGCGGCCGCCAGCCCAGCTCGCCGCGTGCCTTGCTGGCGTCCATGGCATAGCGGCGATCGTGGCCGGGGCGATCCGGCACGTAGCGGATCAACGTTGGCGGGGCGCCCACCGCGGCCAGGATGGCCCGCACCACGTCGATGTTGGGGCGTTCGTTCTCGGCGCCGAAGTTATAGACCTGGCCGCTGCCGCCGCCGAGCAGGGCCGCATCGATTGCTGCGCAGTGATCCTCGACGTGGATCCAGTCGCGCACCTGCATCCCGTCGCCGTACACCGGCAGCGGGCGGCCTTCGCAGGCGTTGAGGATCATGAGCGGGATCAGTTTCTCGGGGAATTGATAGGGCCCGTAGTTGTTCGAGCAGCGGGTGATCACCGTGTCCAGACCGTGCGTGTGGTGAAAGGCCATCACCAGATGATCAGCCGACGCCTTGCTGGCCGAGTAGGGGCTGCGGGGATCCATCGGCGTGCTCTCGCTGAAGGCGCCCTCCGGGCCAAGCGAGCCGTAAACCTCGTCGGTGGAGACCTGCACGAAACGTTTGACGCCCGTGGCGCGCGCCGCCTCCAGCAGGCGCAGGGTGCCGATCACGTTGGTGTCCAGGAACGGCTCGGCCGAAATGATGCTGCGATCGACGTGGCTCTCGGCGGCGAAGTTGATGACCGCGTCGATGTGGTGCTGCTTGAAGAGGGCGGCCATGCGCTCGCCGTCGCGGATGTCGGCCTTGACGAAGACGTGGCCGGGATCGGTCTCCAGCGCGGCCAGGTTCTCCAGATTGCCGGCATAGGTGAGAGCGTCGACGTTGATCAACCGGCCCGCCGGGCGCGAGGCCCGCAGCAGGCGCGCGTAACAGGAACCGATAAACCCGGCGCCGCCGGTGATCAACAGATTGGCATTTTCGAGATCGGGGCCAGACGAAGGGCTCGACATCCAGCCCACCACAATAACCGATCGCACCAGGCAGACGAAACGCCAGCCGCTAGGGCGCCGGCTTGTCGACGGGCAGCGCCGTCGCAGGCAAAGCGACGGTGACCAGGCCCGGCGTCATCTCCAGGCCCGGCTCCTTGGGATAAGGCGGCGCGAACAGAAAACGCAGGTGGGTGCCGCCGCCGCGCAACGGATAGATCCAGATCTCGCGGAAACCAGGGACCGTCGAACGATAGTGTCCGGCCGGCGCCACCGCGCGGGCGGCGGGCAGGTTGACGGCCAGGCCTACCGGCGCCGACAAAGGGTACTGGCGCGCGCGCGCGAACGAGCCGCGCACGGCGATGGTGGCGCGCTGCCGATCGGGCATGGAAAAGAACTGCGGCCGATCGACGGTGACGGCCGGCGCCACCGGAACGATCTCTGGTCTGGTGATAACCGTGGCCGCGGCCGGCCTGGCGCCGGCGGCGGTCGGCGCGGCGGAAGGCGAGGCGGAGGCCGGCACCGTCCATTGATGCCGCCAGGGTGGCGCGTAAAGCGCGATGGCCGCTCCTGCTCCGCCCAGCAGCACCACCGCGACCGCCGTCAGCCAACCCTTGGTCTTGCGGTCGCGCTGCTGCCCGGCCAACTCGGCGGGGGTGCGGCGCCGATCGCCTGTCACTTCGGTGGTCTCGGGGCGGGTGTCCTCGGCGATCAGAATCTCCGGCGCCGGCGTGCTGGGGTGTCGATCGAATTCGCTTTCGGCGGCGGACTCTGCAGACGCGTTGCCGGCCATGCGGACGGCGATGCGCAGGCGCGGCACGCCGTCCGGCGCCAGCGGTTCCAGGCGCAGCCCTTTGACCAACGCGCGCGTGATCACCGGCGCGCTGGGCGAAGCCGCCAGCTCGATGGGGGCGTCCACGCTGAGAAACGGCAGCGGCACGTTCAGGTAATAACCGTCCTCACTGAGCCGGGCGCTGCCGCGAAACATCCAGGTGGTTCCGCCCACCCGCACCGCCAGCTGCTGAGCATCATCTGTTTGCCCCAGCACCAGATCGCGCAGCGCCGCCAGATCGGCCGGCGACAGATCAACGAAGACGATGCCCAGGCCGGTGCTGCTGGGTGACAGCGGCTGCACGCGCACCACCCGTCCGCGCAAGGTCTTGCTGCCTGCCGGCAGCGACACGTCGCAGACGATGGCCGTGCCCACCGGGTAGGGCAGCGGCGTGTCCACCAGGATCCCGCGCGGCGACAAGTTCAGCGATTGCCCGACCACCTGCCGCGTTTCACCGTCGGGCATCACCTTGACCGGTGCCCGATAGTGCACGCGCGGCTCTAATCTCTGTTCAGACCACCCGCCCATACCTGCGGCCAGTCTAGCGACGCTGATCGGGATGGCAAGTTACAAGACGACGAAGATGACAGAGCCCGTCAAGCGGCGGGCGGGGTGTTCGCCGTGACCGCTGCCGCCAGCGGACGGTTGCGCTCGAGGGGGAGGCTGATCGTGATGGTGGTGCCTTGGTTTTTTTCGCTGGTCAGATCAACGGTGCCGCCATGCGCGTGCACCAGCTGTTCGACGATCCACAGGCCCAGGCCGAAGCCACCGTAATTTTCTTTGGGGGCGACCCGAGAAAATTTGTGGAACAAACCGGCTCGTTCTTCGCTGGACAGGCCGATGCCCTGATCGCGCACCGACAGCGTGGCGGTGTTTCCGGATCGGCGCACCGACAGCATCACCGGCTTGCCGGCGCCGAACTTCAGCGCGTTCGACAGAAGATTGCTGATCACGGTGTCCAGGCGCACCGGATCCCACCAGCCGATCGCCTCGTCCATGGTTTCAAGCTCCAGCGTGCAGCCGGAGTCGTCCATCAGATCGCGGGAGCGCTCGACGACGCCAAGCACGACCTGGCTTAGATCCAGTCGATCGGGGACCAGCCGCAACGGTTCGGACGACAACATGGTCACGTCCAGCAAGCGATCGACCATGGTCGAGATGCGATCAAGCTGGCTGTCCAGACGACGTATCTTGCGCGCGTCGTTGGCGGTGGTCGCCGCGTTGGCGCCGCCGTTGCCGTTGGTCTGGCTGTGGCTGCGGGCCAGGCTGTCAAGCTGCAGGCGCATCGCCGTCAGCGGCGTGCGCAGCTCGTGCGAGGCGATGATGAGGAAGTCGTCGCGCACTTGCAGGGCGATCTGCAGCGCGCCCAGCAAGCGCTCGCGTTCTTTCTCCGCCTCGCGGCGGGCGCGTCGGGTCTCGGCTTCGACCAGCTCGCGCTCGATGGCGGCGCCGAGCCGGGTGAGTTTGTTCTTCGAGAAGAAATCCTGCGCGCCGGCCTTCATCGCCACCACGGCGGCCTCTTCGCCCAGGATCCCCGAAACGATGATCACGGGCGTGTCCGGGTCGGCGCCGCGGATGATGGCCAACGCCTCGGGCGCGCCGAAGCCGGGCATGTGGTAATCGCAGAGGATCAGCTGCCATGGCTCCGCCAGGGCGGCGCAGAGGTCATGGGCGCTGGCCACCTGTTTCCAGGACGGTTCAAAGCCGGCGCTGCGCAGGCGCAGGATGACCAGGTCGCGATCGTCCTCCGAGTCCTCGACCAGCAAAACTTTCAGCGGCGTGGCCACGATTATTTTTAAGTCTCCCACAGGGTCCGTCAGGGGGGGCAGTGGGCATTTAATCGTCAGGCAAACCCCGCGCTGACGCAAGGCCCACTACCCCTGATTTCCCAGTCGCTGGGCGAACTGGCGTGACCGTCGGCGAAGCCGCAGAATCGCCGCGTGCCGCCGTCATTGCTGGGGCTGTCGCTGTCGCCGCCAAGTTCGTTGATCTATGCCCGCGCCCAGATGGGCATCTCGCTTGGCTTTCACATCGTCTTTGCTGCCGTTGGCGTGGCGTTGCCGGCGCTGATGGTCATCGCCGATGTGCTGCACGCGCGCACCGGCGACGCCACCTACCTTCAACTGTCAAGACGTCTGGCCAAAGGCACCAGCATCTTGTTCGCCGTGGGCGCGGTGTCGGGGACGGTCCTGTCGTTCGAGCTTGGCCTGCTGTGGCCGCGCTTCATGGGCACCTTCGGTGAAGCCATCGGTTTGCCGTTCGCCCTGGAGGGCTTCGCGTTCTTCACCGAGGCGATCTTTCTCGGTATCTATCTTTATGGGCGGGGCAAGGTCTCGCCCCGGCTGCACCTGGCGGCGGGGATCGCGGTGGCGATCAGCGGGGCGGCGTCGGCCTTCTTCGTGACGCTGGTGAACGCGTTCATGAACAACCCGGCCGGCGTGGCGATGGACGGCGGCAAGCTGACGTTCGATCCGCTGGCGGCGATGTTCAGCCCGTCGTGGGCGTACCAGGCGGTGCACGTCCTCATCGCGTCGTACCAGGCGACCGCCTGGGCGATGGTGGGCATTCACGCGCTGTTCTTGCTGCGCGATCCGCGGCGGGCGCTGCACCGCAAGGCCTTGCGGGTGGCGTTGCCGGTGGCGTGTCTGACAGCGCTGCTGCAACCGCTGTCCGGCGATCGTTCGGCCAAGCACGTGGCGCAGGCGCAGCCGCTGAAGCTGGCGGCGCTGGAGGCGCACCTGCACAGCGCGCCGGGCGCCGATCTGCACGTCGGAGGCTGGCCTGATCTGGCGACGGGCGAATTTCACGGCGCCATCGCCATCCCGCACGGCCTGTCGTTTCTCGCCTTCGGCGATATCCACGCGTCGGTGACCGGCCTCGAGGCGTTTCCCCGCGACGAATGGCCGCCGGTGCTGGCGGTGCGCACCGCGTTCCAGGTGATGGTGGGGGCCGGCTCGGCGCTGGCGGCGCTGGCGCTGGCGGTGTTGGTTTGGCTTCTGCGCAAGCGGCGCCTGCCCGACGGGCGGCCGTGGTTGATCGCCTTGGCGCTCGCCGGTCCGCTGGGCTTCGTCAGCCTGGAAGCGGGCTGGCTGGTCACCGAATGGGGCCGCCAGCCATGGATCGTCCGCGGCGTGATGCGCACGTCGGAAGCTCTGACCAGCTTTCCTTATCAAGCGGCGCCGTTCTGGTTGTTCGGGGTGGTGTACGCGTTGCTGGGCGTGGCGGTGGCGTACCTGCTGGCGCGCCAGCTTGTGTACGCCCACCGAGCGTCGGAGCGAGCGTGAACGCCGCACCCATCAGCGGCGTCTCCTGGCTGCTGGCGGGAGTTATCTTCGTCGCCCTTTGTCTTTATTTCCTGCTGGGCGGCGCGGACTTTGGCGGCGGGGTCTGGGATCTGCTGGCGCGCGGACCGCGGGCGGCCGCGCAGCGACGAGCGGTGGAGGCGGCCATCGGGCCCATCTGGGAGGCCAACCACGTCTGGTTGATCCTGGTGGTGGTGGTCTTTTTCACGGGTTTTCCTCCGGCGTTCGCCGCCATCTCGGTGGCCCTGCACGTGCCGCTGACGTTGTTCGTGGTGGGCGTGGTGCTGCGCGGGTCGGCGTTCGCCTTTCGCGCCTCTGATACCGAGGGCGACGTCCAGCAACGCCGCTGGGGTTTGATTTTTTCCAGCGCCAGCACCATCGCGCCGGTGCTGCTGGGGATGATGGTGGGCGCGCTTTGTTCAGGGCGCATCCGCATCAGCGACGGGATCGTCACGGGCTCGTTCTTCACGCCATGGCTGGCTCCGTTCCCGCTGGCGGTGGGTTTGTTCGCCCTGGCCTTGTGCGCGTTTCTGGCGGCGACCTATCTGACGGTCGAAGTAACGGATGAAGATCTGCGCGAGGACTTTCGCCGGCGCGCGCTGGGGGCGGGCCTGGTCGTGGGCGTGCTGGCGCTGGCGGCGTTCGCCTTGAGCGGCCAGGGCGGACCGCGGGTGCGCCAGGCGCTGATGCTGCGGCGCTGGAGCTGGCCCTTTCATGCCCTCACCGCGACGGCGGCAGTGACCGCGCTGGCGGCGCTGCGGGCGCGGCGCTACCGGCTGGCGCGTGCCGCGGTGGTGGCGCAGACGGTGCTGATCCTGCTTGGCTGGGGGCTGTCGCAGTTTCCGTTCGTGGTGGTCCCCGATCTGACGTTGATGGCGGCCGCGTCGTCGGCGCGCGCGCAGCGGTTGCTGCTGATCGTGCTGCTCGCCGGTCTGCCGGTGCTGGTGCCCAGCCTGATCGTATTGTTCCGGGTGTTCAAGGCGCCGGCGCCGCGGGCGCCGCCACCCTGACGACGCTCAGGGCCGGGTCATGCGGGCGATGCGCGCGGCGTGGGCAGGGAAGCGCGCCGCCAGTTCGGGCCCCGCCGCCAGATCGAAGTCGGCGAAATCGAAACCGGGCGCGACGGTGCAGCCGAACAAACAATGTGACGCCGAAGCCGACGGATCGAGCTCAACCGCGAACCAGGTGCCGGCGCCGATCACCAGCTGCGGGCGTTCGCCGGCGCGCAGGTTCAAACCGAGACGCCTCACCTCGCCGCCGCCACCGTCGCGCAGCAGCAGCACCTCCAGCGGCCCGCCTTCGTACAGGTGAAACAGCTCGTCCGAGCGCAATCGGTGCAGGTACGTGGTCGGCTGTTCGCGCGTGACCAAAAAATAGATCGCCGTGCTGGCCGCCCGCGGCGACCGATGCGGCAGCCCGTTCAACATCAGTGGCGCGCGGTAGGTCTCGACGAAGAAGCCACGTTCGGGGTGGGCAGCCAACCCCAACGCGGCGATGATCTCGGCGGCGCGATTTATCGTGGCGGACATCAGGGGATGCTAGTCGGTTTGGGAGCCTTTGTGGTTGCAGACAAACCCGTTACGCGCCTTCCGCCAGCTTGCCGTGCAACCGTCGATAGGCCCCTTCGAGCGCCATTAACTCGGCGTGCGTGCCGCGCTCGACGATGCGGCCGCCGTCGATCACCAGCACCTGATCGGCGTGCTCGATGGTGCTCAGGCGATGGGCGACGACGAAGCTGGTGCGCCCGGCCAGCAGCTTGGCCAGAGCGCGCTGCAGTCGTCGTTCGGTCAGGCGGTCGACTGCGCTGGTGGCTTCGTCCAGCATCAGCAAGCGTGGGTTGGCCAGCATGGCGCGCGTGAAGCACACGATCTGCCGCTGCCCGGCGGACAGGGCGCTGCCGCGCTCGCCGACCTGGGTCAGCCAGCCTTGGGGCAGCCGCTCGATCACGTCCAGCACCCCCAGCTTTCGCGCCGCCTCCGCCACGTCGGCGTCGGACGCTTCCGGTCGGGTCAGGCGCACGTTGTCGATAACCGTTCCGGTAAAGAGAAAATTGCTCTGCAGGACGTTGCCCATCTGCCGCCGCAGTGACGTGCCGGTGACTTCGCGCAGATCGATGCCATCGATGCGGATCTCGCCGGCGGTGGGCAGGTGCACCTTGGCGATCAGCGACAGGATGGTGCTCTTGCCGCTGCCGGTGGGGCCGACCAGCGCCACGGTCTGGTCCGGCTCGGCGGTGAGATCCACGTCGTGCAACACCGGGCGCGCCGGATCGTAGGCGAACGAGACGCCTCGCAATGTCACTCGTCCCTCGATGAGCGGAATGTTGCGCGCGGCGGGGGCGTCGACCGGCGGCAGGTGCGTGTCAAGCAGCGAAAAGACGCGCTCTGCGCCGGCCATCGCCGTTAGCGCCTGGTTGTATTGATTGCCGAGGATCGGAATGGGGCTGAAAAAGAAATTCGCCAGGAAGAAAAACTGCACCATGGCTTCCAGCCGGATGTGCCCGCCCAGCGCCTGATAGCCGCCGACGATCAACGCCAGCGAAAGAAACAACTGCCCGTTCAATTCCAGCAGCGGCAACAGCAGCGCCGAACTGCGCGTGGCCCGCATGTTGTATTCGCCGTGGTCGGCCACCAGCGTGGCGAACATCTCGGCGTTCACCGCCGTGCGCGCGTACGCCTGGGTCACGCGCACGCCGGCGATCGATTCGGCGACGGTGGCGGTGACGCGCGAGAAGCTCTCTTGCAGGGCGCGGTAGGCTCGCACCATGCGGCTTTGAAAGTGGCGGACCACCACGCTCAGCGTCGGCACCATCACCGCCACCACCAGGAACAGCAGCCAGTCGTAATAAAGCATGAACGCCGCCGCGAGGATCATGCCGCCCAGCTGGACCGAGCTGACGAACACCACCTCCTGAATGCCGACCCGCACCGCTTCCAGATCCGAGGTGACCCGGCTGATCAGCCGGCCAGTCTGCGTGCCCTGGAAAAAACTCATCGGCTGCGCCAGCACGTGGCGGTAACAGGCGGCCCGCATGTCGTGCAGCACGCTTTCGCCCAGCTCCAGCGCCAGGCGCGCCCGGTAGCGAAACACAAAGGCTGTGCTCAGCGCCAGCGCCGCCAGCGCCACCACGCCCGACACCAGGCCCCAGCGATCGTGGTGGGCGATCGGGCCGCTGATCACCGCCGCCGTTCCCCAGCCGACCAGCGGCAGCTGGGCCGCGCGCGCCAGCACCAGCAGCGACAGGATGTTGCGTTTGCGGGCGTACGGCACGGTGAAGGCGAACAGTCGGTGCGCCAGGCGCCGATCGATCGGCCGCTGCGTGGGGCCGGCGCCTTCCCCGCGCAACGGCATGTGCACGATGGCGTGGCTGCCGGTGATGCGATCGCGGACCACGCCGTCGTCGCGCGTGCGTTCGTGGGTTTTGCTCGTGCGCGCGGCCTTCAAATGATCCCTCCGCTGACACCGGTCGCGGCGGCGGGCGGGGCGGCATCGGGGTGGTGTTCGTCGCCGCCTTCGCCCAGCAGCGCCAGCAAGCGGCCGCCCTGGCGCGCGGCCAGCTCGGCGTAGGTGCCGCGCTCGACGATGCGGCCACCGTCGAGGATCAGAATGATGTCCGCCCGCTGCAGCAAGGGTGGGGCGTGGGTGGCGACGAAGGTGGTGCGGCCGGACATGGTGACCGAAAGCGCGGCCCAGATGTCGCGCGCCGTCTCGGCGTCGACGGCGGCGGTGGGATCGTCCATCAACAAGATGCGCGGCTGCCGCAGGAGGGCGCGCGCCATGGCCAGTCGCTGCCGCTGCCCGCCGGAAAGGTTGGCGCCCGCTTCGCTGAGGACGGTGTCATAGCCCTGCGGCAGCGCGCGCACGAAGCCGTCGGCGCCGGCGGTGCAGGCGGCGCGCTCGACCGCCTCGCGCGGGGCGTCTGGTTGGCCGAAGGCGATGTTGGCGGCGATGGTGTGGCTGAAAAGAAAGCTGTCCTGAAAGACCACCCCGATCTGCCGGCGCAGTTGATCGATGTCCAGCGCGCGCAGGTCGATGCCGTCGACGCGGACGCAGCCGTTGGTGGGATCGTGAAAGCGCGGGATCAAACTCAGCAGCGTGCTCTTGCCGGAACCGGCCGCGCCCAGCAGCGCCACGCAGGTCCCCGGCCGAACGTCGAGATCGATCGCTTCCAGCGCCGCCCGGCGGCCCTGTCCGTAAGCGAACGTGACGTTGTCAAAGTGCACGGCGCCTGCCATGGCCGGCAAGGCTTGCGGTGCCGGCGGGCTTTCGATCTCGATCGGCGCGTCCAGCACCTCGAACACGCGGCGGGCGCCAATCAAGCTTTCCTGCAGCGTATTGATGACGGTCGCCATGTTCGTCACCTGGGTCGAGAACTGCTGCAGCAAACCGGCGAACACCACCAGATCGCCCAGCGACAGCGCCTGCCGGAATACCAGGGTCCCGCCGTAAGCCATAAGCACGATGATGTTCACGTGCGTGAGCAGGCCGATGGTCGGCGAAAACAGGCTGATCTGCTGGAAGATCTTCTGCTGGCCGTCGCGGACCTTGCGGTTGCGGCGATTGAGATCGGCTTCAAGAATCTCTTCCGCGGCGAACCGGCGCACCACCGCCATGCCCTGAATGCTCTCCGACATGCGCAGGACCAGGTCGTCCATCTGCGCCCGGTTGACGGCGTACGCCGGCTGCACGCGCCGGGAGAAGAACATCGTCACGGCGATCAGAAACGGCGTGCTGGCCAGGCACGACAAGGTCAGGGCCACGTTGTGCCGGAGCATGTAACCGAGGTACAGGCCCAGCGACAGCAGCATGATCAGGCTTTGAATCAACACTGCGTCGACGAACGACCGCACTGCCTGCACGTCGCTGGTGGTGCGGTTCAAAAGGGCGCCGCTGGCGTTGGCGTCGAAAAAGCGAAAGGCCAGGCGCTGCATCTTCGCGTACACCTGAGAACGCAACGTCGGGACGATCTCGCCCTGGACCAGGCGGTTGACGCCGACGGCGTAGTGATAGTTGAAGAACGCGCGCATCCCGGCGGCGATCAGCGCCAGACCGCCCAGCAGCGCCACGACCAAGATCGGCGACGTGCCGGCCGGCGGCCGCAGACCAAGCGGCCAGCGCGGCGCCGGCGCGTTCGCGTCCAGCGTGTGGCGAACCACATCGATGGAGAGCCCGCCCAGCGCCAGGCCGGCCATGCCCAGCAACAGCAAAGCCACCTGCAGGCCCAGCGCGCTCAGACACTCGCGGCGGTAACTCCAGGCCAGGCGCCAAAGCCGTCGCAGCACGTGTGCGGTGGACATCGGCGATGCTGGCACGGCCACCAAGAATAGCAGGTTGACCGGTCGCTCCGTGGCCCGTTATGGTGCGGCCCCATGCGCCGTACGCGTCTGGCCGTCGTCTGCTTTGGGGTCATTGGCATGACTGCAACGTTCGCTTTGGCCGGGGAGCGCAAGGACGTCCCCGACAAATACAAATGGAACCTGGCGGATCTGTATCCGTCGGAGGCGGTGTGGACCAAGGCCAAGGACGAGCTCAGCCAGCGTCTGCCGGAGCTGGCCAAGTTTCGCGGCCACCTGGGCAAGTCGCCGAAAGAGATGCTGGCGGCGCTGCAGGCGATGTTCGATCTCGATCGCGATCTGTCGCGGCTGTCGGTTTACGCCAACAGTTTGTCGGACGAAGACCTCCGGGCGGCGCGCCCGCGCGAGATGAAGCAAGCAGCGGAAGAGCTGGCCACGGCGTTCTCGTCGGCGTGCTCGTGGGTGCGGCCCGAGATCTTGACGCTGGATCCGGCCAAGGTGCGCAAGTTCGTGGCCCAGGAACCAAAGCTGGGGCCGTACCGCGTGTATCTGGAAGAGACGCTGCGCCGCAAGCCACACACCTTGGGCGCGGCCGAAGAGCGGGTGGCCGCCGAAGCGGGTGAGCTCGAACGCGCCGGCGGCGAGGTGCACGGCGTGCTGTCCAACGCCGACTTGCCATATCCGACCATCAAATTGTCCACCGGCGAATCGGTGCGCCTGGACGCTTCGGCGTTCACCTTGCACCGCCAGGAGCGCAATCGCGCCGATCGAGAAAAGGTGTTCGCGTCTTTCTTCGGCGCGCTCAAGACCTACGAACGCACCATGGGCGCCACGCTGGCGGCCGCGGTCAAGTCGCACCTGTTCGAAAAGCGCGTGCGCCACTTTGATTCCGCGCTGCAAGCGGCCCTGTTCCAGGACAACATCCCCACCACCGTCTACAAGCAGCTGCTCTCCGACGTGCACCGCAGCTTGCCGACGCTGCACCGGTATCTGACTCTGCGCAAACGGATGCTGGGAGTGGATGTCCTGCGCTATCAAGATCTGTACGTGCCGCTGGTGGCCAGCGTGGACATGCACTTTGAACCCGACGAAGCGCGGGCCATCACCCTGGACGCGCTGGCGCCGCTGGGCAAGGAGTACACCGAAGCGCTTCGCAAAGGGTTCGAGAGTCGCTGGACGGATTATCTGCCGTCGACCGGCAAACGGTCGGGCGCGTATTCAACCGGTGTTTACGGCGTGCACCCGTATCAACTGTTGAACTTCAACGGACGGTATGAAGACCTGACCACGTTGGCGCACGAATCGGGACACTCGATGCACACGTTCCTGTCGCACGGCGCCCAGCCGTACCCGACCGCGGACTATCCGATCTTCGTGGCCGAGGTGGCTTCGACCTTCAATGAAAATTTATTGATTCATTACATGCTGGACCGGGCGAAAGACGACGCCACCCGGCTGTTCCTGCTGGGCACGCTGCTGGACGGCCTGCGCACCACGTTGTTCCGGCAAACCCAGTTCGCCGAGTTCGAGCTGGCCTTTCACGAACAGGCCGAGCGTGGCGAGCCGCTGACCGGCGAGAATCTATCGACGCTGTATTTGAAGATCGCCCGCGACTATTACGGGCACGACAAGAAGGTCTGCCAGGTCGACGATCTGCTGGCCATCGAGTGGGCCTACGTTCCCCACTTTTATTACGACTTTTACGTCTACCAGTACGCCACCAGCATGGTCGCCTCGACGTCGCTGGCCCGGGCGGTTCGGCAAGAGGCGAAGACCGGCAAGACCGCCCGCCGCGACGCCTATCTGAAGATGCTGGCTTCGGGCAGCGCCAGTTATGCGATCGATCTTTTGAAAGCAGCGGGCGTGGACATGACCACCTCGGCGCCTTTCGACGCCGCCATCGCCGAAATGAACGCGACTATGGACGAGCTGGAAAAGATCGTGGATCGCCAGGCCAAGCCAGGCGCAGCGCCGCCGGCCAAACATTGAGCGGGCCGCCGGGCCGGAAAACAGGGCGGTTTTGGGCCGTCAGACTCGTCAGCTGCCGCGCTGACTGCTACTCTGGGACGAAGGACGGGGTGCCCATGCGTCAGGAAGGATCACGTTTCCGCGCTCTCTTGCTGTTGCTCACTGTGGGCGGCGCCGCCTCATGCGGTTCGGTTACGTTGACCGGCAACGATGCCACGGCGCCGGGCAACGACGCCGCACCGCCGCCCGACAATGACGCCATGATCATGCCGCCGCCTGTCGACGTCGCTTCGGGCGACGACACCACGATGCCACCGCCCGAGGACGCGCCGCCCGATTCGCTGTGCGCGATCGGCATGCCGATCGCCGGCGCGTCGTTGCCGGCCGGATTTTGCGCCCGCCTTTTCGCCAAGGTCGCCGAGCCCCGCACGCTGGCCCTGGCCCCGAACGGCGACATTTTCGTCGGCGCCCCGTCGCTGTCCACCCCCGGCGGTTCGTCGGGCGGCCTGGGCGCGATCATCGTCCTTTCCGACGACAACCACGACGGCATCGCCGAACAACAGAAGTTCCTGGACGGCGTCGCCGACGTGCACGGCCTGGCCATCGGCGACGGCTTTCTGTACTTCACCACCTCGGCCGACATCTTCCGGACGCCGTACACCAGCGGCCAGCGCAAGGAGACTGGCCCGCGCGAGAGCCTGCACCTGCCGGCGACGTACAACACCGGCGGCCGCTGGACCCATGGCCTGGCCCATTCGGTGGGCGGTCAGCTCATCACGTCGCGCGGCGAATACGGCGCGTGCGGCAGCGATCCGGGCGGCGAGATCAGCCGCGTCGACGTCAGCGGAGCCACCGCACCGATGACGCTGGCCTCCGCCTTCCGTAACCCGATGTACCTGCGCTGCCACAGCACCGACGAGGTCTGCGCCGCCACCGAACTGGGCGAGGATCTGGCGATCGGCGCCAAGGAAAAATTCCTGATCATCAAACCCAACACCAACTACGGCTATCCCTGTTGCTTCGGCCAGAACAAGCCGATCGGCAGCGCCACCAGCGGCACCAATTGCCAGAACATCACCGCCGAAGAGGCGTCCTTCACGCTGTCCGAAACGCCGTTTGGCTTCGACTGGGAGCGGGGCCTGTGGCCAGAACCGTATCGCGGCGGCGTGTTCGTCGCTTTGCACGGCAGCGCATACAGCAACACTGCCTGGCAAGGGGCGCGTGTGGTGTGGGCGCCGACCGATCCCACCACCCACGCCCCGACCGCCGCCTGGAGCGACTTCATGGGTGGCTTCGCCTCGATGAACCTCAAGCGTCCCACCGATGTGGTCTTCTCGCCCGACGGCCGAATGTTCCTGGCTGACGATCAGGGAGGGCAAGTCTACTGGATCGCCCCGCAGTCTCTTTCCATCAAGCCGTGATCGGGCGCTGGCGCCTGGTCACCTGGGCGGCCGTTTTCTTCGGCGGCTGCGGCGGTGGATCCACGCCCGTGGTCGCCGACGGGATGGCCGCGCTGCCCAGCAGCGTGGTTCGCCAAGGGCAGACCGACATCACCCTGACCATCGATCGATCGGCGGGCGGCCTGGCAAGTCCATCGCGCCTGGATCTGGGCGACGTCGTGGCGACCCTCCGCGCCGGCAGCAGCGATCGCCGCCTGGTGCTGGCGCTGGAGGTTCCGCACGGCGCGGCCGCCGGCAGACGGACCCTGCAGGTTTCGACGGCGGCCGGCGAGCTGGTCTTCCCCGACGCGCTTGAGGTCACCGCCATCACCGCCGGTCCCGCCGGCGCCGACGACAGCATCGGCAGCGCCGGGGCGCCGTTCCGCTCGCTGAAAAAAGCGCTGGCCGTGGCGGGCACCGACGACACCATCCAGTTGCTGGACGGCGCTTACAACACCGACGGTGGCGAAGTCTGGAATTATCAGACGCCGGCCCAGCTGTCCCTGGTCGGGCAGTCGCAAGCGGGCACCGTGCTGGCGGGTTCAGCGGGCGGCGACGGCCCGACGGCCGCGGCGGCGACAATTGGATTGCGGCCAGCCGGCGGCCTGACGTTGCGGTCTTTGTCGATGACCGGGTTTGGCAGCGCGATCTCTGTCGAAGCACCGGCCGTGCTGACTCTGGAAGACGTGCGGCTGGCGGACAATCAAGGCGACGCCGTGGAGGTGGGCGCGGCCGCCGTCGGCTCGACGCTGACGCTGCAAGGAAAAACCTGGACCATCAGCGGGGCCGGCGCCGGGGTGTCGGTGGCGGCGCCTCAGACCACCGTCTCTCTGCAGTCGGGCGCCATCCAGGTCGGCGGCGACGGCGTCACGCTGGGCCCGCAGTGCACCGGCTGCTTGGTGAACGTTGACCAGACCGTCATCACCAGCGGCGGCGCCGACAACCACGCCCTGCGCATCGTTGCCCAGGGCACGCCGCTTGGAACCAAGACCACCGTCACCGCCGCGACGTTGAACGGCGACATCTACGTCGACGACGCCACCGGTACGGCGTCGGTGACCGGCACCCGCATCACCGAGGCCTTCGACAACAACGGCGTCTTCTTCAACGGCACCTTGCTGACCATGAAAGACAGCCAGATCGCCGTCTCGACACTTTATTACGGCGTTCAATTGCAAGACGGGATGATGTCTCTGTCAGGCGTGACCATCGACGGCGGAACCTACGGCATCTATCACTCGGCCGGAACGGCGGCGCTGCGGAACACGACAATCAAGAACTTCTCGTTCGTCGGATATTACCTGTCGATGGGCGATCTCGATTTGGGCACCAAAGACGACACTGGCGGCAACGCCTTCGTCGCGCCGGACAGCGGTTATGGCCTTTATGTCGCGCGCCTCGGCGAGGCCAAGCCCGTCACCTGCAGCAACACCAGCTTCAACGGCGAGACGCCAGCCGCCGGCGACGTCACCGGCGCGGTCGACGACAAAGGCCACTACTTCATCAACGTCGGCGAGGTGGTCTCTTTTTCCGTGCGATAGTGGGCCGGCCATGCCGCCCGCAGTGAAGAGGATCGACGTGCGCCGGTTCGATCCGGCGAAGATGCAGAAGCTGAACCTGTTCGAGACCGAACGGTTCTTCTGCGACGTGTACTGTCTTTTGCCCCAGCAAGAACAGAAGCCCCACGCCCACGCTGGCGCCGACAAGGTCTACGTCGTCCTGGAAGGCTCCGTGGTGGCGACGGTCGGCGATGAATCCGTGTCTTTACTGGCCGGCGACAGTGTGCTGGCCCCGGCCGGCAGCGCCCACGGCATCACCAATCAAGGCGCGGCGCCGGCGGCCGTGCTGGTCTTCATGGCACCCAAGCCGTGACTCCGCAGCGCCTCACCAGGCCAGGATGAGAAGATAAAGTCTAACGGGGTAAAAGACCAGCGGCCGGCAATTGCCAGGTGCCTTCGGTGGGCCCAAATCCGACCGCCAGGCGTCCCAGCGAGCCGGCATCAAACCAAACCGTTCCTTCCAGACGGAACGGAATGTTGAAATTCAGCGGGTGGCCGGCCTTGAGGTCGTTGACCGATTGCGACGCCAGTTGCTTCATGGTGGCCAGCATCTGTTCGGGCCCGAAAGAAAAGCGAACGGTGATTTCCAGCTCTGAAGCGGCGGCGATTTGCGGCGCCACAAACGTCGGCGGTTGCCCCGCGGCCATGGAAAGGCCGGCACTGACCAGCATGCCGGTCGCGGCCGTGCTGAAGTCCGACAACGAGCGAATATCGCGCGACGAGGCCTGGCAAGCGCCGGGTGGCGGCGTGGTCGAGCAGGCCCCGCCGGCGCTGGGACAAAGCTGGAAGCAGACCGAACCCAACTTTTGGTTCTGGGCGGCGGGAAAGACAGTCACCGCGGCCAGGATCGTCGACAGCGGAAGAGGGACCTGATTGGGATTACTGACTTTGAACCGGAGATCGAATCCAATGGCCAATTGATCGGGCGTCGGTTGCGGACCAAAGAATCCCTGGCAAAGTGCTCCGGCGCTGCCGCGGATACCAAACGGATCGGGAACGACTTCGGGACAATAGTGCGCGGCCAAGACGCGCTCGGATGGCGTGCGCTCCAGGGTGGCGCCTTGAAAGGTCAATGTGGGCGGTTGCAGAGGTGCCGCCACCGTCGGCAATTGTAGACTGGCCAGCGCCGCGCACGAGGACACGGAGGCAGCGGCCAACGAGACTCCCAGAAACCTGAGGAAACGATTCGTCACGGCTGGACTTTGCCAGTGTCCAGGCGGCAAATCCACCGGACGCGGCAATGAAAACAGGCACCACACCTCGAAGAGGGGCGATGCCTGCCGCTGCCGGATCGAACACCGTGAAGAACGAAGCGGCTACGAACGCAGCAGCTTGTCGGCCAGCTTGATGGCCTCGGCCGCGCCCTTCTTGTTGCGCACGGCCTGTACCCGCGCGCGATCCCGTCCTTTGAGAGAGCGCAGGCGGCCAATGTACTGCCCGTGCAGGCGTCGTCCGTCAGAGACGGAGTGCGAGCGGGCCGTGAGTGGGCGCAGGCCCGAGCCCGGGGGCCGTCCTCGCTTGCCACTGCCCGGGGGTCGGCCCGGACCCCGTTTGATCGGCAGGCCGCCCGACTCGGCGAAAGCGCCGAGGATCGCCGCGCGGGCGCGCTCGGTGGCTTCTGCCTGGATCAGAGCAACAATTTGCGAGGTGAAGTCTTGCACCAGAGAATTGATTTCGACTGACATGGGCGCAACTTACCCGAACACTGGAGCATTGGCGAGCCGGAATTTTAAAAGTGACACTTCAAATGACCAATTGCTGGCCTGGCGTGTCAGCCTGGGGAGCACATCATTTTTCACCACTGTGGAACTCTGGGAACGATTGCGCCGTCAGAACTTCCGAACCGGCAAAAGACGAATCGCTCCCCGCTGGCGCCCGCTCGGGTGGAGTAATTCGATTCTCCACACTGATTCGCCAATCGCAGCGTGCCGTCCGGCCTCTCTCACTGTGTTCCCGGAACGCCCCGTCTGTTGGCTGTCCGAGCCGGCCGGCGATAATTCTCTGTCCATTCAATCGATCGCCGGACAAAAAGAGCCTGATATCGCCCGCGGCGGGCGATATTAAGGACGCCTTATCGACCCGCAAGGTCCCGGCCGTGCGACATGCGAAAAATATTCACACCGGTTCCGCGCCCTGGTTCTGCTACAGCGGAGGCGATGGCTCGCGTGGCGGCGCCGAACGAGATCAATCTTCCCTGGCTGGTCAGGCTGCGCTGGGGCGCGGTGGCCGGACAGTTGATCACCATCGGCGTGGTGAAGCTGGGCCTGGACGTGCCGCTACCGGTGGCGCCGTTGCTGGCGCTGGTCGGCGTGGAGGCGGCCAGCAACGCCGGCTGGGCTTTGCGTCGCTCGCCGGCCGGTGTGCGCGACTGGTGGCTGGGCGCCACCATGGTGCTGGACGTACTGGTGTTCAGCGGCCTGCTGTTCTTTACCGGCGGGCCGGTCAATCCATTCAGTTTTTTGTATTTGGTTCCGATCGCGTTGGCGGCGGTGATTCTCAACACCGCCTGGACCTGGGCGCTGGTGCTCTTGTCTCTGGCCTGTTCGGCCGTGCTGTTCGCCTGGCATCGCCCGCTGGAATTGGGTGATTCTCACGCCGAGCACATGACGTTGCACTTGCGCGGCATGTGGGTGGCGTTCGGGGTGGGCGCGGCGTTCATCGTGTATTTCCTGCGCCGCATTCGGCGCGCGCTGGCCGAGCGCGAGGAGGAGCTGGCGGGCTCGCGCAATCTGGCCGCCCGTCAAGAAAAGCTGGCCGCGCTGGCCACCATGGCGGCGGGCGCCGCGCACGAGCTGGCGACGCCGCTGGCGACGATCGCTCTGGTGGCCAAGGAGCTCGAGCGCCACGCCGTCCAAGCGGTGGCGGCCGGCCCGGTGATTGAAGACGTGCGGCTGGTGCGCAGCCAGGTTGATCGCTGCCGCGACATTCTGACTCGCATGAGTGTCGACGCCGGCGAAGCGATGGGAGAGAGCTTCGTGGCGTCCGCGGTGGGCACGCTGCTCTCGCGATCGTTGGAAGGACTGTCGGGCGCGGCGCAGATCCAGACGTCGATTGATCCCCGCCTGTCGGACATCAGGCTGCGCGTGCCGGAGCGGGCGCTGGCCGAAGCGATTCGCGGCGTGCTGAAGAACGCTCAGGACGCTTCGCCCTCGGGCGCGTCGCCCCGGGTGACCGTGCGGCGCGTGGACGACGTGGTCCAGTTCGTGGTCGCCGATCGCGGTCCGGGGATCGCGCCGGAGATCTTGCGGCGTATCGGCGAGCCGTTCTTCACCACCAAGCCGCCGGGGCAGGGGATGGGCCTGGGCGTCTTTCTCGCGCGCACCGTCGTCGAGCGATTGGGCGGCGATCTGCAGCTGCGATCGGAGGCCGGCACCGGCACCGTCGCCACCATCGTTGTTCCCATCGGTCCGGAGCTGACGTGACCGGCGGCAGTGTCGGCGCGGCGCGCGCCATCCTGCTGGTCGACGACGATGAGATCTTTCGCGAACGCCTGGCTCGCGCACTGCGCGAGCGCGGCTACGACGTCGTCACCGCCACCGCACACGAGGCGGCGCTGCGGGCGGCGCAGGGGCGGCGTTTTGACTTCGCGGTGGTGGACCTGAAAATGCCGGGGCCGTCGGGCCTGGACGTGGTTCGCGACTTGAGAGCGGTCAGCGACGTTACCCGGGTGGTGATGCTGACCGGGTACGGCAGCATCCCTTCCACAGTCGAGGCGTTGCGCCGTGGGGCGCACGACTATCTCTGCAAGCCGGTCGACGCCGACGACATCATCGCCGCGCTGGAGAGCGAGCAGCGACCGCCCGGGCCGGCGTCCGACACGCCACCGCCGGCGCCCAGCCTGGCCCGCGCCGAGTGGGAGCACATCAACCGCGTCCTCGGCGATTGTGGCGGCAACGTCTCGCAGGCGGCCCGCCGTCTGGGGATCGCGCGGCGGACGCTGCAGCTCAAACTGAAAAAATATCCGCCCCGGCAATAGAACAAGCCGGGAGGCCGACCGACGCTGGAAGCTAGCGGCGCTTCTTGGCGGCTTTTTTCTTGGGGACTGGTTTGGCTTTTTTCGCGGCGGCCTTTTTCGGCGCGGCGGCTTTGCTCTTGGCCTTCAACTTGGCCTTGGGCTTGGTTTTCGCCTTCGACGCGGACGCCTTGGCCACGGCTTTTGCTTTGGCCGGCGCGGTGGGATCTTCGTGGCAGACGGCTTCGATGTTGTTGCCGTCGAGATCGAAGGCGAACGACGCGTAGTAATGCGGATGGTACTCGGGACGCGCTCCCGGGCTGCCGTTGTCGGTGCCGCCCGCGGCGAGAGCGGCGGCGTGAAAGGCATCCACCTGCGCCCGCGAGCAAGCGAGGGCGACGTGCGAGGGACCGATCGGCTGCTCCGTCTTGGTCAGCCAGAAATCCGGTTTCCCTCCTTGGCCGAGGCCGATGGCCTCTGGATACTCGGCGATCACCTGGTAGCCGATGGCGGCCAGCGCCGGCTTGTAGAAGCCCAGCGCTCGCCCGATGTCCGAAACGCGCAAGCTGACGTGGTCGACCATGGGCGAAACCTATCACAGTCTGGCGCCGCCCGATCCAGTGGGCGCGACGACGATACCGGCGGGCCCGCTTACAACTTGACGGCGCGAAGCAGGGCGTAGACGGCGGCCGCGACGATGGCCGCCGATTGGATGGTGAACACCCAGGCCCAGACGATGCGCAGGGCCACGCCCCAGCGCACGCCGGCCGGATTGTTCACCAGCCCCACGCCGACGATGCCGCCGGTGATGGTGTGCGTGGTCGAGACCGGCACGCCCAGCGCGCTGGCCACAAACAGCATCGACGCGGCGCCGGTCTCGGCGCAGAAGCCGCCGAACGGCTTCAGCTTGGTCAGGCGCATACCCATGGTGCGAACGATGCGCCAGCCCCCGGACAGGGTCCCGAGGCCCATGGCCAGCGAGCAGGTCACCACCACCCACCACGGCACCTCGGCGGTGCTGGCGAGATAACCCTTGGCGACCAGCAACGCCATGATGATGCCCATGGTCTTCTGAGCGTCGTTGCCGCCGTGACCCAGGCTGAACAACGCCGCCGACAGGAACTGCAGCCGGCGAAACCAGCGGTCGACTTTGCCCGGGGTTTGCCGGCGCAAAAGCCAGGCTACCAGCACCATCATCGCGCCGCCCAGGACCAGGCCCAGCACCGGAGACAGGACGATGAACAAGGCGACCTTGGTGACGCCGTTAACGTTGATCACCGACAGGCCGCTCTTGGTGACGCCCGCGCCGATGAGACCGCCCACGAGAGCGTGTGACGAGCTGGACGGCAACCCGTACCACCAGGTGATCAAGTTCCAGATGATCGCCCCGGACAGCGCCGCCAGCAGCACGGAGTCGTCGATGATCCGCGGGTCGATGATCCCTTTGCCGATAGTGTGGGCCACGTGCAGCGGAAAGATCACGAAGGCGATGAAGTTGAAGAACGCCGCCCAGGCCACCGCCCAGCGCGGCGTCAACACCCGGGTCGAGACGATGGTGGCGATCGAGTTCGCCGCATCGTGAAACCCGTTGATATAGTCAAAGACCAGCGCGACCAGAACGATGGCGACAACGACAGCCATGGGGATCGCTCCTAGGTGTTCTCGAGGACGACGCCCTCGATGATGTTGGCGACGTCTTCGCAGCGATCGGTGGCGGATTCCAGGGTCTCGTACAGCTCTTTCCACTTGATGACGGCGATCGGATCGCGCTCTTCGCGGAACAGCCGGGCCAGGGCGCTGCGCAGGATCTTGTCAGCGACGTTCTCCAGGCGGTTGATCTCGATGCAGTGATCGAGAATGCCGCTCGGGTGGTGCAGGTCGCGGATGCCGGACACCGCGCCCAGCACGTGCTCGGCGCTGGTGACCAGGCAGCGCGCCAGATCGCCGAGCTCGCGGGTCATGGTGTGGATCTCGTACAGCGAAAGGCGATCGGCCGCCGCCTCGACCAGGTCCATGATGTCATCCATCTTGCTGATCAGCGTGTAGATGTCGTTGCGATCGATGGGGGTGATGAACGTGCGGTGCAGACCTTCGACCACCGCGTGGGTGATCTCGTCGCACTCGTTTTCGATCTGGCTGATGCGCGCGGCTTGCGATTCCAGATCGCCCGGCGCTTCGACCATGGCCAGGAACGCCTTGCAGCCTTCAACCGTCTTTTTGCCTTGCTGCTCGAACTGGGCAAAGAAAGACCGATCATTGGGAAGCAACCTCATGGCGCGCGTGTATATCCGACCTTCCGCGCTGGTTCAATGAAGCCCGCGCGGTGGTCGTTCGCGCGGCGGCTTCGTGATAAGACCCGAATCGGAGGTCGGGTCCACCGCACGCGCGCATGAAGCTGGACGTCAGAGCCAAGCTTTTCTTTGTTTCGCTGGGGCTGATGGCTCTGTCGGTGCTGGCGGCGGAGATGACTTTGCGGCCGGCGATCGAGAATAACCTGGTCGATCGCATCCGCGCTGATCTCTTCGTGCGCCTGGCGTTGGTTCAGCGCGCCGGCGAGAAGCAGACCACCGTCGATCCCGCCAGCTGGGACAAGCTGGCCGACGAGCTGGGTAGCCGGGCGTCCGGCCGGGTCACCTTCATCGCCGGTGATGGGCGCGTGCTCGGCGACTCCGAGGTGCCCTTCGACGGCCTGGCCTCGCTGGAGAACCACAAGGAGCGACCCGAGGTCAGCGGCGCGCTGGCCGGCGAGCCGCTGTCGGCCATGCGGCTGTCCGCCACGGTTCACCAGCGTCTGATGTACGCGGCGGTGCCGTTGCGCCTGCCCGATGGGACCATCGGCGCCGCCCGATTGGCGGTGCCGCTGGAAGAGGTCGACGCGGCGGTGCGCCGGCTGCGCGGACTGCTGGGCGTGGCGCTCCTGGTCGCGCTGCTGGTGGCGGTGCTGATGTCGACGGTGGCGGCGCAATGGCTGTCGCGGCCGTTGCGGCAGATGACCGAGACCGCGCGGCGCATGTCCAGCGGAGATCTGACCGTGCGCACGCGCATCGGCGGCGCCGATCAGGTCGCCGAGCTGGCGCGCGCGCTGGACGGCCTGGCCGGCAGCCTGTCGCGCACGCTGGGCGAGCTCAAAGCCGAGCGCGATCTGCTGGGCGGCATCCTCGAGTCGATGCGCGAGGGCGTGCTGGTGCTGGACGCCGGCCAGCGCATCCTGCTGGTCAATCCCGCCCTGCGCAGCATGTTGCTTCTGGGCAGCGACGTGGGCGGCAAAGCGCCGCTCGAGCTGGTGCGCAACGCCGAGCTGCAAACGCTGCTGGACGAATCGTTCGGTCAAGGGGCATCGACCGCGGGCGAGATCGGGATCGGCGGGTTGAAACCGCGCCGCCTGCTGGTGCACGTGACGCCCCTGGCGCCGGAGGGCGAGCAGCGCGGGGGCCTGCTGGCGGTGTTCGTCGACGTCACTGATATCCGGCGCCTCGAGACCTTGCGGCGCGACTTCGTGGCCAATGTTTCGCACGAGCTGCGCACGCCGGTGGCGGCGGTGTGCTCGGCGGTAGAGACGTTGCGCCATACGATATCGCGCGATCCGGCGGTGAGCGCGCGCTTCATCGACATGATCGATCGCAACGCCCAGCGCCTGCGTGATCTGCTGGAAGATCTGCTCAGCCTGTCGCGCATCGAATCCCGCGAGTACCGGCCCGAGCTGGCGCCCCTGGCGGTGACCCAGTCCGCCGATCAGGTGCTGGCCATGCTGCGCGAACGAATCGAACGGCGCCGGCTGCGGGTGGCGGTGGATATCCCGCCCGGATTGCCGTCGGTGCTGGCCGATCCGCGCGCCGTCGAGCAGATCCTCACCAACCTGGTCGACAACGCCATCAAATATTGTCCCAACGCCACGCTGACCGTGCGCGCCGCCGTCGTCGGAACGCGGGTCCGGGTCTCGGTGGTGGACACCGGCCCCGGCGTCGAGCCGCGCCACATCCCCCGGCTGTTCGAAAGGTTCTATCGTGTCGACGCCGGCCGTTCGCGCGACACCGGCGGCACCGGCCTGGGCCTGTCGATCGTCAAGCACCTGGTCGAGGCGATGAACGGCAGCGTGGGCGTGGACAGCGCGCCGGCCGCCGGCAGCACGTTCTGGTTCGAACTTCCCATCGCCCCGGTGGGCGGCGTGGCCGCCCGCGCGCCGAACGACGAACACGATGGACCGGAAAGCGGCGATCTTTCGCCCGACAGTGCAGCCGACGACAGTGACAGTGACAGCGCCGCCGAGGGTTAAGGCGCGCTTGACCTAATCGGCGCGCAGGGGACGTTCGCCGTGTTCGGCGATTGACTCGCGCAGGGCCACGTACGCCCGGTGGGCGCGCAGCTTGACGGCGTTCACCGTGGTGCCCATGACCTTGGCGGCCTCGCGCAACGACAGGCCGTCCTGTTTGATCAGCTCGAAGGTGGTGCGCTGCGCTTTCGGCAGCTGGGAAAGCTGGCGCTCCAACGCCTCGGCCACCCGCTTCGAGTGCAAGAGCTCGTCGGACGCTGGCTCGGTCAGCGGATCCAGCGCGGACAGGCAGTCGCTGGCTTCTGTCTCGCGTTTGCGACGGCGAATGCTGTCGATCAGCAGCCGACGGGCGATGGCGAATGCCCACGGTGTGACGTCGGCTCCCAGCAGGAAACGCCCGCGCGAGCAATGAATCTGCAGCATGGTTTGCTGCAACAGATCCTCGGCGCGCCCGCGATCGCGGGTCTGGCGCAAGAGATAGCGATAAAGCCGCGGCGCCAGTTGGCCATAGAGATCGGCGAACGCTTGGTCCTCTCCCACGGCGTACCGATCCATGGCCCGATTGGCGCTGGCCGCGCCCGGACGCGCGAGCCCGATCGGCGCGTCGACGGACCAGCGGTTGGTAGCGCCCGGAGACGCCCAATGGTGCGAAGGAGCGAAATGACGATCGCGAGGATGAAGCGGAGTTTTGGCGGAGATCATCGGTTGCCTGGCCTTTCGGTGCGACGTGCGTGCCTATCGGGTAGGCAAATGCACCTCGTGTGCCGCCGGCAGATGTGGGTCCCTTCGCGGACTCCGGTCGGGCCGCCGTGCTGGTATTGGCACGATCGTCGATGACCATCGTGTCGCCGCCGGCATACTTGTGCCGGATCAAGCGCGAACAGATTGCTCGCTGTGTCGGTCCAGCACGGCGCCGCACCCCCGGCCTGGTCCTTGCTCCGATCCTGTGAGACAGTGACAATTGTATCTAGTGATGCGTACCTGGAGAGGACCCCGATCCCGGTGCCAGGAGGACGAGCCCTGCCGTCCACGGTAGTTCCGCCGCTGGCCCCTACCGGCCGCTGGCCAAGCCCGCCGCCACTCGGCGAACGGCACCGCCTGGTGGTTTGGTTGGGCGACGCCGTCTCTTCGTGGCGCCTGCCCGAATCAGGTCAGGTGGTGGTGGGGCGGGCCCAGGACGCCGACATCAAGATCGAGTTCTTCGCCATCTCTCGCCGCCACGCGCGCATCACCATTGAACAAGGCAGCGTGCGCATCGCCGACCTCGACAGCCAGAACGGCACCCGGGTCAACGGCGAACGCCTGACCGACGAGCGGGCGTTGGTCTACGGCGACATCATCAACTTTGGCGAGATCCGTGCGGTGTTTTCCGCCGACCGCGAGGCCGCCGACCCGGCGTCGCCGGCCGCCCGGTCACTGGCCGACGCACCCGCTGAGGAGCAGGTGCTGGAGTTCGGCGGCAAGACGGTGACGGTGGCTGATTCGGCCATGGTCCACGTCTACACCCAGCTGGCCCGTCTCGCACAAAGTGATATTTCTGTTTTGGTCCGCGGCGAGACCGGCACCGGCAAGGAGCTGGCCGCCACCGCGCTGCACTTCTGGTCCAAGCGCTGGGAAAAACCGCTGGTCACCATCAACTGCGCCGCCTTGCCGGAGACCCTGGCCGAAAGCGAGCTGTTCGGCCACGTGCGCGGTGCCTTCTCGGGGGCCGCCGCCGACAAGCCGGGTCTTTTGGAAAGCGGCAACGGCGGCACCGTGCTGCTGGACGAGATCGGCGATCTGTCGTTGCCGGTGCAGGGAAAGCTGCTGCGCGTTCTCGAGACCCGACGCCTCACCCGTCTGGGTTCGGTGAACGAGCGCGAAGTGGACATCCGGGTCATCGCCGCCACCCACCGCGATCTCGATCGCGGGGTGAAAGAACGGTGGTTCCGCCAGGACCTCTTCTACCGCTTGAACGTCGCCTTGGTGGTGTTGCCGCCGCTGCGCCTGCGCAAGCGCGAAATGCCGCTTCTGGCGCGGCGGTTCTTGAAGCAGGCCTGCGCGGCGCTGGGCCGCGCGGTGCCGCCGATCAGCGACGCCGCCTGGGCGCGCCTTCTCGCGCACGATTGGCCGGGGAACGTGCGCGAGCTCAAGAACCTCATGGACTACCTGGCCGCCACCGGCCCGGCCGATTCCATCCGGCCCGAGCATTTCAAAGATCGCCTGATCGCCGCCGCCGCGCCCGATGATCCGTCGCCGCCGCCGTCGGTGCAAACGGCGCGGGGGATGGCCCCGGTCGGGCCCGACAGTCCCGCGCGGTCTTTGTCCGAGAGCGTGAACGAGCACGAACGGGCCAGCATCGAGGCGGCGCTGGTCAGCACGGGCGGCAACAAGACCCGCGCCGCCAAGCTGCTGGGCGTTCCGTTGCGCACGTTCATGCAGAAGATCAAACGACACGGCATTCGTTAGGCCAGGCCGGAAAATGTTGGGGTCGGCCGGCGTCGGTATTACTGTTGGAGGACCCGAGTGGCTGCGGGCCGGAGAGGCCATGGCGTCAACGTTCGCGACCTTTGTGTCTCATCTTTTCGTCGCGGCCGCCGCGGTGACGGCCGGCTGTGGCTCGTCGGTGAATAATCCCTTCGACGGCGGCGGCGTCATCGTCGACGGTGGGCCGCGCGGCTTCGTGAAGACCGAAGCGGGCGGGTTCGAACTGGGCGCGGGGTTCGACGGCGAGCCGAACGCCGTCGCCGATCCCGGCATCAGAGTCGGCCGGGCGGGCGGCACCTGTCACCAGTTGCTGGGTGTGGTGCGCGACTTCAAGGGACGAAACGAAGTCAACGGCCACCCGGACTTTGAATCGTATACCGGCAGCGGCGTGACCCCCGGGCTGATCGGCAGCACGCTCGGCGCCGATCACAAGCCGATCTATGCCTCGCGGTGCGAAGCCGGTGCTGCCCACAACAGCACCTGCCCATACGGGCAACAGACCACCAGCAAGGCGGCGTTCGACCAGTGGTACCGGGGCACGCCCGGGGTGAACAAGCAGTTCTTTCTGGCGCTGACCTTCGACCAGCTGACCTCGGGGATCTCCACCTTCCAAAGTCAGCATTTTTTCCCGCTCGATGGCCAGGGCTGGGGCACCAGCGGCCTGGACGACAACGGCTTTGAACACAACTTCGGCTTCACCACCGAACTGCACACCACTTTCACTTACGGCGGCGGCGAGACGTTCACCTTCAGCGGCGACGACGATCTGTGGGTGTTCATCAACGGTCACCTGGCGATCGATCTGGGCGGCCTGCACCTGGTGCTCAGCCGGACCGTCTCGCTGGACGCCAGCGCGTCGGCGCTGGGAATCAGCAAAGGCAGCAATTACCCGTTGGATCTTTTCCACGCCGAACGCCACACCAACGGCTCGCACTTTCGCGTCGACACCAACTTTGTCTTCGTCGACTGCGGCGTGATCATTCCATAGCCGACCATCGCCAAGCTCGGTAGGCTGCCCGGGTGATGTCGCGGTTTGTGCCCGGGCTGCTGGTGGCGGCGATCCTGATCGCTGGCTGCGGCGACGATCGGCCGGTGAGCCCGCGGCCGCGGGTCATCGAGATCGACATTGATGATCACGGTCTGGCTGGTCTGTCGATGGCCAACGCGCCCAACATCAAGGCGCTGATCGCCCGCGGCACGCTGGCCTTCTCGCGGGTCATCGTCCCCACCCACAGCAATCAAAGCAACATGAGCCTGCTCACCGGGCAGTATCCGGAGGGCGACAACGTGCCGTCGAATTCGTGGCTGTCGCGCGCCGACGATTTTCTGGAGCCGGTGGCGCTGCCCGGGTTGAACGTGGGGGACTATGTGCTGTGGAACAAGAACCCGCTGCGCACGCGCGGCGACTCTGTTTACGGGGCGGCGAAGCGGCAGAAGTTACGCACGGCTTACGTCGGGCCGCTGCCCCCGTTCGAAGCCGGCGCCGACGACAGCCACCTGACCATCATCGGCACCGAGTTTGGCGGCGGCGTGGTGGACTTTCGCCTGGCCAGGGCGCTTCTGACCAGCTTTCTCGAATACCCGCAGGCTGTGGTCGACGGCTATCACTTCGAAGGCCCGCCCGTGGCCGGCCAGTCGCTGACCAACTTCACCATCCGCCAAGCCGCGGCGCTGGTGCGGCAGAGCGCGGACCTGCCCGACTATATGTTCGTCTTCGACTTCATCGCCCTCGACGGCGATCCGACCAGCAAAAGCGGCGCTTCTGGCCCGGACGTGGTGAAGATCATCGAAGATTACGACGACGCCGTCGGCGAGCTCATCGCGGCGCTGTCGGCGCGCGGCTGGCTGGCGGACACCAACATCGTCTTCACCATGGACCACGGCAAGGTCGACACGCACAACCAGGTGTCGTTCGGCAGCCACGGCAAAAACGGCAGCATGGAGGCCGACGGTCAGCTGGGAGCGCTGGTGATGGCGCAAGGCGCGGCGCTGGGCATCACCACGTCGGACTATGCGGTGCTGAACGAAGACGGCGATGTGCTGGTCTATGCGCGGGCGCCGGGAGCCGGGACGCCGGCAGGAGCCGACCGTCAGGCGGCGATCACGCAGGCGCTTTTGACCCTGATTCAATCGGGCGCCATCGTCGGCCTGGACACCACCCGCACGCTGACCGCCGCCGGCGCGATGGGCACGCGGCGATTTCACGACTTTCGCGGCTCGGGTCCGAACCAGGCCGACATCATCGCGTTCCCGAAAGCCGACTGGACGCTGAACCAGGTCGACGCGGCGCTGCCGCCGGGGCCGTTTCACGCCGACACGCAGGAGCCGTACGGACGGCACGGCGGCTTCTCCGTCGACGAGCTTTACGTTCCGCTGATCATGGCCGGCCCGGCGTTCAAGCAAGGCGTGCTGCTGCCGCACCCGGTTGATCACCCGCAGGTGGCGCCGACCGCGCTCGGGACGCTACCCGGCGTGGCGTTGCGGACGGCCGCCGCGGGGCCGATCAGCGCCGCGCTGGTCGGTAACGAAAACGAGACCGTCCCGCAAGCGGCGGCGCTGGATCTGGCCAGCGCGCGCGAGCAGGTCCTGCGCGGCAGCGGCTATCTTGGCGCCTTCGCCTTGCCGGCGGCGGCCGCCACGGCGGCGATCGTCGTCGACGTCGCCGGACTGTATGAAGACGAGATCTTTGTCGACAGCGACGCCGGCGTCGCTGCTGCCGCGGCGCCGTTGCGCGCGCTGGCCGATCGGGGGACCCGCTTCGCCGATTTCTGGCTGCGCTATCAAGACTGGCCCGTCACCGAATATCAAATGCTGACCGGCGGCTATCCGATCGCCGTGCCCTGGATCGCCACCGCCGAAGACGATCCCACCGACGTCGTCTTGCCGGCGGCGGGCCTGCTGGCCATGCCGCCGCCGGCGAATCGCATCGCCAACCAGGCGGCTTTTGATGAGTGGCGCCAGACCCAAGTGTTCGTCGGCGAAACCTTGTTCGACGCCGCCAAGAAACTGGGCGCCACGACGGCGCTGATTGGTCCGATCGACTTTCACGATCGGCACATCAACGCCGCGGCCATTGACGAGCGCGTGGACGCCGATCTGACCAGCGCGCCGGGCGCCGTACGCGATCTGCTGGCGGCGCACCCGAACGCCGTGGCGGTGGTGGCGCTGGGCGGCCCGCGCACCGGCGATCGGCACACCCAGGCGGCCATCGACGAGTTGACTGGGCTTGCCAACGCGGTCGGCGCCATCGCCACCGCCGCGCCGAACGCGCTGCTGGTTGTCAGCAGTCGGGGCGGGGCGCCCATCGACGATCCAGCGACGGATTTTTACGGGCCGGGCAGCGCCCGCCACGTGCCGCTGATTGTGGTTGGTCCCAACGTGCGCGCCGGCGTCGTCACCAGCCAGACCGGATCGGCGGCGGACCTTCCGGCCACGGTGCTGGCGGGTCTGGGCGCCGCCACCAACAGCGACTTTGTGCAGGGAACCTGGGCGGCCGGCACGGCAGTGAACGGAATTTTCCAGCCCAGCCCGGCCAGCGCCACCGAGGGGCGCGCGCTGGTGCGGGCGTTCGATTCGGCGCCGGCGCCTTGAGCGGCCGCGCTACTTCAACCACTCGGTGTGAACCGGCCCGCTGCCCGGTTTGTCCAGGCGCTCGTAGGTGTGCGCGCCGAAGGCATCGCGCTGGGCCTGGGTCAGGTTCTGCGGCAGGCGCGCGGTGCGGTAGCTGTCAAAGTACGCCAGGCTGGCCGAGAAGGCCGGCGTGGGAATGCCCAGGCTGGCGGCCGTGGCGACGGTGCGGCGCCAGTTCGGCTGCGCCTCGTAGACCATCGCTTCGAAGTCGCTACCCAGGAGCAGGTTGCGGATGTCCGGCGTCGCCTGCAGCGTGCGCATGATGTTGTCCAGCAGCCGCGCCCGGATGATGCAGCCGCCTTTCCAGATGCGGGCCATCTCGGCGAGGTTGATGTTCCACTTGAACTTGTCGCTGCCCGCCTTGATCAGCGCCATGCCCTGCGCGTACGAACAGATCTTCGCGCACAGCAGAGCGTCGTGAACGGCCGCCACGAAGCTGTCCTTTTCGGCGCCCGAAAGGGCGGGCGACGTGCGGCCGCGCAGTTTCCTCTCAGCGGCGACGCGCTCATCCTTCAAGCTGGACAACCCGCGGCCGTCCAGCGCGGCGGCGATGGTCGGGATGGTCACGCCCAGATCCAGCGCCAGCTCGGCGGTCCACTTGCCGGTGCCTTTCTGGCCGGCCTTGTCGAGGACCAGATCCACCAGCGGCTTGCCGGTCTCGCTGTCCTTGACGGTGAGGATCGTGGCGGTGATCTCGATGAGGAACGACGCCAGCGGTCCTTGATTCCAGCGCGCGAACACCGCGGCGATCTCGGGCGCCGACATGCCCAGGCCCCGCGACAGCAGATCGTACGCCTCGGCGATGAGCTGCATGTCGCCGTACTCGATCCCGTTGTGCACCATCTTCACGTAGTGCCCGGCGCCGTCGGGGCCGACGTGCGTGACACACGGGCCAGAGTCGGTCTTGGCGGCGATCGCCTCCAGCACGGGCTTGAGCGCGGTCCACGCCTCGTCGGTGCCGCCCGGCATCAGCGACGGTCCGCGCCGCGCGCCTTCCTCGCCGCCCGACACGCCCATGCCGACGAAGTGAAACCCGGACTTGCGCATGTCCTCTTCGCGCCGGCGGGTCTCGGCAAAGTGCGTGTTGCCGCCGTCGATCACCACGTCGCCCGGCTGCAAGATCGGCTTCAGCTGCTCCAGCACAGAATCGACCGGCTTGCCGGCCATGATCATCATCAGGATGCGGCGCGGGCGTTCCAGTGACGAGACCAGCTCGCCGAGGCTCTTGGTGCCGACCAGCTTCTTGCCTTTGTTGTCGGCCAGAAACTTGTCCGTCGCCGGCGCTTCCAGGTTCCACACGGCCACCCGGAACCCGTGCTCTTCGATGTTGAGGGCCAGGTTGCGCCCCATGACGGCCAATCCGATGACACCGAAGTTCGCATTCTCAGTGGACATGGCGATGATCTCCTTGGCGATGAACGCGCCGGGTGGTCCGTCGCGCGCTGCTGTTTTCGCACAACGGCGGCGCCGGATCGAGGTGGATCAACTACGGATCAGGCGCGGCTCGGTTTCGGTCGATACAGGTATTCCCCGGCTTTCGGAACGTACAGCACGCCTTCCGCTTCACGGTCGCGGAACGACGCCGGATCGATGCTGGCCGGATCGCGATAGCCAAGGTTGATGGCCCGGCAGTCGTCCTCGGAGATGCCGGTGGCCAGCGTGACCTGGATGCGCGGCCGCTCGACCCCGCCGGCGTAGGTGCCACTGCCCTTGACGTGCGTCGCGTGCGCCACCACGCCCCACGGCACCTGCTTGAAGCGCTCCCACTGCACGGTGAAGTAGTCGCGCACGTGATAACCGATCTGCCGGATCAAGCGCCCGTGCACCACCGACACCTCGCGCAGGTGGGGCGCGTAGAGGATCACCTCGCCGCCGTCGGCGATGGCCGGTTCGGTCTTGTACATGCCCTTGGCGCCCACCCACAACTCGTCGTACATCGGCGGCAGGACCGACAGCACCTGCTGGAAGGATCGATCGGTCCAGATCATGTGGTGCCTGGCGGACAGATCGGCGGCGGCCGACCACGCGTCCTGGCTCGGGCCCGTGTAAACCCCGGCGAGACCATTGTGCGTGACCACCAGGCACATCGCGTGGTGCGGCCGCGGGATCAGGCTGGCCGCTCGATCGATCACCCGCCGCACCGGCGTGTCCTTGGTGCCGATGATCGAATACGACGTCATCAGCGCGCCCAGCCAGTGCGTGAGATCGATGATGTCGCTGCCGGCGATGCCGGGGAAAAAGTATTTGTTGCCGCCGGAGAAACCCACCACCTCGTGCGGGAACACCGGGCCGCACACCAGAAGCTGGTCGTAGTCGAGGATCAGGCGGTTCAAACGGACCGGCACGTCCAGGCACAGCCGGCCGCCCGATAGGACGCTGATCTCGTCGGCCGGGATGGTGCCCAGGGAGGTGAGGGCCTCCGGATTGTTCCAGGCATGGTTGATGATGCGGACGTTCTTGTACGTGGTGGCCTTCTGCTGGGGCGTGAGTCCCACCAGCGCCAGCAGCGCCGCCTCCGACATCGGCGGGTGCGTGCCCAGCGCCACCAGAAAATCGAGTCCCCGCACCCGCGGTAACAGCGCCCCGGTCAGCAGCCGAAACAGCAGCGCGCCAGGGAAGGTCCGCGTGCTGTCGGGGACCAGCACCAGCACCCGCTGCCCGTCGAGGGGCAGGGCAGCCAAGCCCCGCAAGACCGTTTCGGCGACGTCAGCTTCTGGCAGGGCGCCAGAGTCCACACCCCGTCCGATGGTCTCGCTCACCAGGCTGAGTATATGAAGCAGATCGACCCGGCTGGGCAAGACCGGATCGCCGCGGCGGCGACGGCGACGGCAGGCAGGCAAAACGAAACACGGCGCCGATCAACGGCGACCGTGTTTACGCTCGAACGTAGCGGTCACGAATCACTAGAACCGCGCCAGCGAAACCAGAGCCTCAGGGATTCGCGCCCTGCATGATCCAGTTCTTGATCGTGTTCTGATCGGCGGTGCTCAGGTACGGCGGGCCGCTGCGGGGCATCTGCATGCCGCAGCCCGTGCCCAGCGCGTTGGTCGTCATGCTGATCTTGAGATAGAGGAAGCTCATCGTCGGATCGCCCGGGACCACGCGCTTCTTGCTGACGTTCTTCGCACAGTTGGTCGTGGTCGCCGCCATCACGGTGGCCAGCGAAGCGACCGACAGCCCGCCGTCGGTGCCGTGGCAGCCCGCGCAGTTCATGGTGAGAATCGGTTTGACGTCGGTCGCGAAGCTCAACATTCCGCCGCCCATGTCCGCGCCACCAGCGTCCATCTTGGCGCCGCCGGTTCCACCGCCGGCATCCATGGTCGTGCCGCCGGATCCACCCATGGTGGTGCCGCCGCTGCCGGTGGTGGTCGTGCCACCCGTTCCGGTGGTCGTCGTGCCGCCCGTTCCGGTGCTGCCGCCCGTGCCGGTGGTCGTCGTCATGCCGCCGGATCCCGAGCCTGGGGCGCCACCACTACTTCCGCCAGCCGGTGGCTCATATGGTTCGGACGTCGTGCAACTGAACGTGGCTCCCAGGACGGCGAACGAGATCAACGTGAGAGGAAGGGCGAACGAGCGCGCAAGGAACATGCGGAACCTCCTGTGCGTGAACGAACTGCGTCGGTGGATTTCGACACGCGAAAGGCTCCGCTGCGCTCCCCGACCCGCCCTAACCAACACCATTCGCCGGGGGTCCGATCCCGCTTCAGTCCGAGGCGCCTACATTAGCCCGAATCAGCGTCGGTCAACCGAAAAAAACCGGGTTTCAGCGACTAAAACGAAAAGACCAGCTTGGGTCCTGACGGCTGGGGAAGGAAATGACCCTGCGAGTACGGCGCCTGGACCAATTAGTTCAGCGTCAGGCTGGCCAGGTCCGAAAAGTCGCTGACCAGCTGACCGCCTGGCGGCGGCAGGGCCACGGCAAAAACGACGATCTTCGCCGGCGGCGTGGTATCGGGCGTCTGCTGCGTCGACACCACCGCCACGTTCGACAGCATGCTGGCATTGCCCGCCGCGTCCTTCGCCACCAGCGCAAAGTGATAGCTGGTGCTGGGCAGCAGGCCGGAAACCGTGACCGATTGGTGCGCGCCCGCCGACGCCGGCGTGGGTCGGGAATTCATCGCAATATTTTAATGTCGATTAAATTGCAATTTCATTAAGGTAGTTTGTCTGCGGTGATGCGTCATCGATCCGGCGCGGGCGCACCGCCACCGTCGGAGACGCGGTCCTGAAATCGGCCGCTGCGATCGGACGAATCGCGCTTGTTATTGTCGGCGGCGCCGGCGCGCGCCGATCACGGTCGCGAGCAACAGGGTGGACAGGGCGACGCTGGTCGAACGGGGACCGACCGGAGCGACCGTCGTGCAAGCGCAACCCGACACGGTCTGGTCGCCTGCGGTGCCCATCGGCGCGCCGGGAATTCCTGAGTCGGCCCCCGGCAGCATCGTCGAGCCGCCGCTGCCGTTCGTGGCCACGGGTGTGGCGTCGACGGCGGCGTCGCTGCCGGGGATCGGTTCGCCGGTGCCGCCGGTGCCGCTGCGTCCACCGGTGCCATTGTTATTGCCGCCGCCGCCGTTGCGCCCGCCCGCCGCACCGACGTCCGCGCGGCCGGCGTCCATGCTGGTCATGTTGCCGGAGCCCGCGTCGCTGGTCACCACCGTCCCGCCGTCCGAGCCGACGACGATGCCGCCGCCCTCGCCACAGCTTTGTGGGCCGGGCGCGACCAGCGTGGTGCCATCGATACAGGTCGGCTGTCCGGTGCCGCCGGTGATGTCGATCTTGACTGTGGCCTTGGTGGCGTCGGCCGCCATCACGGTGATGGTGACGCCGCCCGCCGGATCGGAGAACGATTTGCCGACGCCCAGCGCCGCATCGTTGAACGTCGTCGTCTCGGGGGTCATGTCCAAAAGGTACGGATAGCGGCCGCCTTGAGCCATGGTGCGGTACTGTTCGCCGGCGTGGATCAGCACGCCTTGAAAGACGTTACCTGCCGCCTTTTCAAAGTTGCCCGACGGTTGCCGGTACTCGATGTAGTAGTACGCCAGGTTGGTGACGCCGCCTCCGCCGCCGCCCGCCGCCGGTCGCGTGAACGGTCGGGTCTTCGGCATCGGCACCTGCAAGACCTGGATGGCGTTGCAGGCCAGCTCCATCGGGAAGATGTCGAACGTCCCGCTGCTGGGAGTGAGCACGCTGTTACAGCCCTGCACCCAGCCCTGATAGGCCTTCTGGTACATGTTCATGTGATAGCAGCCGTGGCCCATCGGATCGTACGGATCGCCGTATTCGGAGTGCACGCAAGCGGTGACGTCGTCAGTCAGCGCGCCGCCCTTGCAGCTGATGGTCGACGAGTGCTGCATGCCGAAGTTGTGTCCTGGCTCCTGCGCCAGCACCACGCACCCGGCTGACCCGTTGAACCAGGTGTCCTTCGACGGCTTGCTGGGCACGCCGACGCTGGCCAGGCCCGCCCAGCCGCAAGTATTGCTGCGGTTGAAGTACCAGCCGTATTGATCGTACGTCGTGGGGATCATCGGCCGCAGGGCGGTGGTCAAGCCGCGGGTGTCGCAATTGCCCAGCTGAAACTTGAGAGGTCCGACGACGTCGCCGGACAAGGTTTGGATCCCATACGACTCTTCCAGATAGTAGTGGGCCAGCGAGGTGTCGACACCGGTGGCGCTCTTGAACAGCAGCGACTGCGCCTGCGCGGTGGTCAGCGAGACGCCGGCGCCGGTATCGACCAGCACGAAGGCGAACTTGCGATCGGGTTTCGGCGTGGCGCTGACCAGCGGGGATTGGCGAACATCTTCGCGCGGGACCAGCGTGCTGTACGCGCTGACCGCGATGTCATCGCCGTGCCGTTCGCCCCACACGCCGATCGATTGCCCCGGCGCGACGTCGGGCGCGCTGGCGAAGATCAGGCGTGGCTCGTCGGTCTCGCTGATGCGCAGGCCGTAATCGGTCTCCGAGTGGCCATCATCGAAGGTGGCGATGGTGGCGGTCAGCTCGCCTTGGAAAGGGGCGGCGGTTCCTTCGCTGATGCCGCCCGGAGCGCCGGCACCCGGGTCACACCCGGCGCCAGCAGTCAAAAGAGAAAGACCAGCGAACAATGGAGACAGCGGCGAGCGAAACCTTCGTGTGCTCATGATGATTGTTTCAGCAACGTTCGTTCCAGGATACCGACACGTAACTTCAAGTAGTTACAGTCGCGTTACCGGTCACATGCGATGGCTACAGTCGCGAACCGCGATCGATCTCATCGCACGAGGGGCGATCAGCGCAAGACGCCGTCAGCGAAAGATCAACGCGGTCACAAACCCGAACAACAAGGCGACCACGCAAGACGCCCAGAAGGGCAGGCCGGTCAGTGATTCCAGCGGCAGGAAAAATCGACTGGCCTTGCCTCCGAATCGCCGCCGCCGGCGGCGCCGCGCGCCCTCGGCGATCACAGGCGGGTGCGACCAATCTTTGAAATGCCAGGGGCGCGGCACCTCCGCCGTGTCGTGGCGCTGGGGCGGCGTTTCGATCAGCGGGCGGCCGGTGGTCATGGCCAGCGTCTCGGTCTGCAAGGTCGTCGACAGCACCACCTTGGGCAGCGGCGCGGGACTGCGGCGATCGGGTCGCGCGGCGGCGAAGTTGATTTTCGGTTGGGCGCGCGCGCCGTTGGTTGCGTCCGGCGAGAGGCGGCGCACGTGGGTGACGTCCACATCCAGCGCCAGGCGCGGCACGCCGTCGGAAAGTGTCGGTTCCAGCGTCACGCGGCTGAGCACGCCGTTGGTGGTGGCGTCGTCGGGATCGCTTTCGCGGTGAATGCCCACTTCTGAATCGAGACGCAGGAACGGCAGGGCCGTGCTCAGGCGGATGGTGTCGCCGTCGTAGACGGCCTGACAGCGCACCGGACTCTGCATGCCGAGGAGGTGAACCTTCGCTTCGACCGCTTCGATCTGGTGCAGGCCGACGTAACCGCGCAGCGCGGCCACGTCGCGCCCGCTGAGGTCACAGAAGGCGACGGCCACGCCGATCATGCCGGGCAAAGCTTCGAGGCGCATGATGTGGCCGATCAGCTTGCGCGGGCCGCCGTCCAGTAACACGGCGCAGATCACCTGGCTCCCGATCTCGCACGGCTCGACGCAGTGGACGTAGACGCCGCTGGCGCTGATGTTCACGCCGCGGGCGACGATGCGCTTGCCACCACCGGCCCGGATCAGCGAGACGTCCTCGGGGTACGGAACCCTTGGCTCGACTCTGCGCGAGTGCTTCATCGATCCCCGGATCATTTTCCCACACGACCGCGCCGGCGATCGGGAAAAACAAGGTGCGCCCGCTGTTTTGGAAGCGATCCACCGACGTTGTGGCGCGCCGCCTACCCGCGCCGCGCCTGTGGGTGGGGCCGGCGCCGCCAGCGCCTCAGTGTTCGCCGTCGCGCAGGACTGCTTCCCGCACGGCCGCGAACGATCGCCGGTGAATGGCGCAGGCGCCGATGCGGCGAAGCGCCTTGAAGTGCGCCCGCACCGGATAGCCTTTGTGCTTGGCGAAGCCATATCCCGGATACAGACGATCAAGCTCGGCCATACGGGCGTCGCGGGAGGTCTTGGCCAGGATGGACGCCGCCGCGATGGACAGACTTTTCTGATCGCCTTTGATGATTCCCTGCTGGGGCAGGGCGACATCCTTCAAGCGTCGGGCGTCGATCAGCAGGTGTTCCGGCGACAGCGACAGACCTTCCACTGCGCGCCGCATGGCCAGCAGGCCAGCGTGATAGATGTTGATGCGATCGATCTCCTCGGGCTCGACGAAGGCCACGCACCAGGCGACGCTGATCTGTTTGATGAGCGGGGCCAGCCGATCGCGCTCGGCGGCGTCCAGACGTTTGGAATCGTCGACGCCGGGGATGCGGGCGCCGGGTGGGAAGATCACCGCCGCGGCCGCCACCGGGCCGGCCAGCGGACTCATGCCGGCCTCGTCGATGCCAGCCACGCGCATGCAGCCAGCGGCCCACAGCGCGTTTTCATAGCGCAGGATCGAACGCAGCCGCTGGCCCTCGGCGCGGTTTTTTCGACGGCGGGTGGCCACCGCTTTCAAGATGGCCAGCGCGCCGGGGCGGCCGTCGGCGCGCAGCAGCTCTTCTAGCGCGGCCGGCAGCGGGCGGCCACCGGTCACGTGGCGGGCTTTGATCTCGGCAAGCGATGGCGCGGGCACCCGATCAAACTGCCACCGCGCGGGCGGCGCGACAAGGGAATCAGAAAGGCGTCGCGCTGGCCACGGTGGTGACCGTCGCTGCCGATCCCGCCGGGGCGGTGGGATCGAAGCGCGCGAAGGGCACCATGCCGGCGGCGCGCTGACGATCGGTGCTGACCTGCCAGATGAAATTGAATCCGGCGATCTCGGCGGACGTTTGCTGGCTCTCCGGCAGGGCGAAGTAAAGGTCCATGGTGATGCGTTCGCCTGGCGTGATGGCCAGGATGGGCGCCCCTTGCGCGGTGGTCTTGACGTCGCTGGCGTGGACCTGGACGCCGCCCGGCAAGGTGATGAGCTGATCGCGTATGTCGATCGCCCACGGGCCTTTGCCGGCGACGTTGAAGACGGTAATGCGCACCATCAGGGCCGGACCTTCCTTGCCGTCAGCGCTGGTCGGGACCACGCCTTCAGAAGTGGCGAATAGCTCGCCGCGGGGCAGGGCGCGCGGCACCACGTAACGGGCCACCGCGCTGTTATCGGGGGTCAGGTTGGCCTTCTCCGTCGGGCGAAAAACGAAAGGCTGCGACGTCGCGCAGCCCGATAGAACCAGCAACACCAAACCAGCCGCTCGCATGTCTGCGTCTGTATCGACATCTGGCCGCCACTCCTTGAGGGCGCCGATTTGCTGCTCGGCAAGGCGAAGGAACGCGCAACCGCTTCGGTTTCTTGATAGTGTGGAAGACATGGCGTCGGCGGTGGACCACCGCGAGATCACTCAGAACAACGATTCGCGTTCGGATCGGCCGACGCCGCTGCGTCGGAGCGAGAAGTCCTGCCTGGTGGTGCTGGCGGGCTCGAGCTTCGGGGAAATGTACCAAGTTCCGGTTGGCCGAACGGTGATCGGACGCGGCGAAGGCGCCGGGGTGCGCATCCTGGATGACGGCATCTCGCGCGAACACGCCGCCATCGAAAGCGATGGCGTCCACGCCGTGCTGGTCGATCTGAAGTCCACCAATGGCACCTTCTGCAATGGTCTGCGCGTGGTCCGCCACGAACTTTCGGACGGCGACAAGATCGCGCTCGGCGCCAACACCATCCTGAAGTTCACCTATCAGGACGAGCTGGAAGCCCACTTTCAAAAGCAGCTTTATGAATCGGCCCTGCGCGACGGCCTGACCAACAGCTTCAACCGCCGCTATTTTCTCGATCGATTGAACGGCGAGATGAAATTCGCCAAGCGGCACCAGACGGCGCTGGCCTTGCTGTTTCTGGATCTCGACCACTTCAAGAAGATCAACGACAACTACGGCCATCCGGCCGGCGACCGCGTGCTGGCCGACGTCTCGGCGCGCATCGCCGCCATGCTACGCACGGAAGATGTCTTCGCCCGTTACGGCGGCGAAGAGTTCGCGGTCGTCTGTCGCGGCATCGATCTGGTGGGCGCCGAGGCGCTGGCCACCCGCATCCTGACCGCCGTCCGCGAGATGCGCGTTGAACACGCCGGTCGCACCATCCTGGTGACGGTCAGCATCGGCGTGGCCGTCGACGGCACGCTGCCCGACGTGCACGCCTTGATCGCCGCGGCGGACGCGGCGATGTACGAGGCCAAACGGCAGGGGCGTGACCGTTTGGTCTCTCACCGGGCGGGCGCGGCCGCGCGCTGAATGTAAAAATTCCGACAATGTTTGCCGGGCGCGCTGGTGTGGCGCTGTCATGAATAAATTGGTGCCGAACGTCAGCCTTCGGGTCGGCCAGGACATTCGCCTGGCGGTGGAGGACGCGCTGACCTACGGGGAGCTGCAGGGATCAATTCTGCAGCTCGGTAAAAAGCAGCTCATGCTGGCTTTCCCGAACTATCGCGAGCTGCCGGGAGTGATGGTGGGCGCCAGCGCCGTGCTGAGCGTCTGGGACGATCTCGGCCTGCACCAGGGAAAGTCGCGCATGCTGGTGGTGACCACGCAGCCCTACCCGGGCGCGATCATCGAACGGCCGCGCGCATTCGTTACCCGCCAGAAGCGCGGCTATTTTCGGGTGGCCACCAGCTTGGCCATCACCTTCGTGCCGGCGACGGCGGCCGCAGCGGGGTCGCCGTCGCCGGCGGTGACCGACGACATCAGCGCGGGCGGCGTTCGGTTTCACACCAGCGCGGCGCTGGAGGTGGGTGCCGAGCTGCGCCTGGGCGTGGATTTTCCGCGCGCCGACGTGGCCACCAGTCACGAGCTGGTGGCGGTGGATGGGCGGGTGGTGCGCGTGACCTCCGTGCAGGTGGATGAAGAGGCGCAGTTCACGGTGAGCTGCCAGTTCCAAAATGTCCGGCAAAACGAGCGCGATCGCCTGGTGAAGCTGCTTCTGGATCTGCAGCGACGCGCGCGCTGAGGCGCGGCGAACGCCGGCGGCGTGCCCGCGCGCGAATCGCGCATGCGCCGGGCAGCCCTGCTATGGTGGTTCAATCGATGAGATCGTCTGCCCTGCGGAAGCAGATCCTGTGGTCGCTGTTCGGTGTCGTGCTGGGGTCGTTTGGCTGCCGGGGATCGGCCACGCTGCAACCGGCGTCGGCGCCCGCCAACCACGCCGAAACTCCAGCCGCCCCGTCGGCCCTGCCGAAGGGCGCGGCCGCACCAGCGCCACCGCCGGCGGCCGCGCCGGTCTCCGAAGCGGAGGCGCTCAAGCCCCGCGATGATCTGCCGCCCGACCGCCGCGCGATCGTGGTCGTCGACGGCAGCGAGCGCTGGGTGGACGCCGCGGCCATCGAATCGGCGGGCTACACGCTGATCGATCTGCGCGACGACTGGACGCCGTACATCTTCGCCGAGCAGAAGACGCCCGAGGGCGAGCCCTTGCCTAACCGTTATCGGCGCATCTTCATCGGCCTGGCCAACGACCAGCTGGACAACGACGGCGAGCCGCTGCAACCGGGCGAGAAGAACTATCTCGAGCTGTACGGGATCTTTCCCTCGCTTTCGGTGTTGCGCGAGCGGTTCATGAACGACGCCGAGCACCCCTGCCACGATCAGCAAAGCGCCGACGTGCTGGACGCCGTCGAGACCGTCACCTATGTCGCGCCGAAAGACCTCAAGCGCGACGAGCACCGCCTGGCCCGCATTCGCGAGGAGCTGGAGACGGCCCGTCGCAAGGCCCACGTTCACACGCTGGATGACCTGGCGGCGAAGAAGCCGGAGTTCGCCGCCAAGGTGAAGATGCTGGCCAAACGCGCCGCCGAAAAACCGGCCATGGCCGCCGTGGAACAGCGCCTGACCTGCGAAGGCTTGCTGACGCCGAAAAGCAAGCACCAGACCGGCATCTATGACGATGCCATGCGCCTGGCGGTGCGGCGCTTTCAGCAAAAGCACATGATCTACGAGGCCAACTATCTGCGCCGACAGACCGTCGACGCGCTGGCGCGGCCGCCGTTAGATAACGACTTTGACGGCCTGGGGCGGGCGCTGCGCGAGCGGGTGATCTCGGCGGCGGGGATTTTGGAGGACGGGTCGGCGTCGCCGAAAAGCGGGGGGCACGATCTGGTCACCGAGTACACGCAGGTGGCGAAGGAACAGCTCGGCTTGAAGGATGCCGCCAGCGCGCTGGCGTTCTTCCAGCGCCACCCAGCAGAGGACTTCCGCACCTTGCGCGCGGCGGTGAAGCTGCCGGCGCGGCCCCAGTATTACAGCGACGCCATGGACCTTTCGATCGTCGTCGATCGCGGCGACATCTGGTACGAACCGCCCTTCGACGAGAAGGGCAACTACAAGCCGCAGGCGCGCAAGAAGTATCCCAGCCTGACCTTGTACGAGACCTATCAGGGCAAGAAGTTTCCGCTGGCTCGCTGGCGCACGACCATCGGCGGCTGGCGCGCCGAGCAAGCGTCCGACGGATACGAATATTTTCGCTACAAGATGTCGGACATCGGGCCGCGGGTGATTCGCCAAGTGGTGTCGGGACCGGTGTGGATCCCGCCGGCGTCGACGCCCATCCGGCAGTTGATCAAGGGAAAGACCGTCAACAAGAAATGGATGAAGGTCGTCAACTATGAAGAGTTCGGCCCCGGTTTTTACTCGGCGTATGGTTTGATCGCCGGGTACTTCGTGCTGCCGGGTCAGAACGGGCGCAATGACTTTGACAACGGCGTGCGGGCCCACGGATCGTCGGACTATCTGTCGATCTACAGCCCCAACGGTTATTCGCACGGTTGCCACCGCCTGCCCAATCACATCGCCATCCGCCTATACTCGTTCATCTTGAAGCACCGGCACATGAACGTGGCCGGCGATCAGCCGATGAATTTTTCGCGGCAATTCCTGGCAGGCGACGAGGTGTTCGAGATCCGCGTGCCCTCGCGCGGGTACGCGTACTATCTGGATCCGCCACTGCCAGTGAACGTTCTCGAAGGCGACATCAAAGGCCAAGTGAAGAAGCCGATCCTGGGATATGTCCCCGAGCCGTGGGCCAAGTACCCGGGCCCGCCGCCGCCGGCGCCGGACAGCCCAGAAGCAAAAGCCGGTGGAGGCGCCTGCACATCATGTGGACAATGAGCGCAACGCGACCCGTGTCGACACGGCAACGAACAAAAGTCCGACGACCGCTGGCGCTGGCGCTGGTGGCGGCGGTGATCGGCTGCGGCGCCTCACACGCGGCCGACGGTCCACCGGCTGCGACGTCGCCGGTCGGCGACGCGCAACACCCGCCGGCCACAAACGGCGTCGCGCCGACTTCCCCCGCGCCGCCATCAGAAACCGTGCGCATCGTGCTGACGGTGATTCCGTCGACCGCCACGGCCAAGGTGCTGCTGGGGAAAAAAGTTCTTGGCGTGGTGCCGCCGCGCAAGCCGCTGGTCATCGTGCGGCCGCGCGACAGTGGGCCTTTGGATGTTCTGGTTCGTGCCGATGGTTTCTTGCCGGTGCAGACGCGCATTTACACCTTCGCCGACAGCAAGCTGGGCGTGAAGCTGACCGCGCCCGACGACAAGAAGACGCTGCTGGGCTATCGCGAACCGCCGCCGCCTCCGCCGCCCGAGGAGGCGCCCGCGGTGCCGGGTGCAGCGCCAGTCGCACCGGCCGCCGTGCCGAACAACGAACAGCCGCCCGCTGCTTCCGACAGCGGAGCGCCTCCGTGAGCCGATCGCCGATTGCGCCGCTGGCTAGACGGCCGTGCAGCGATGGGCTATCAAAGTGATGGCTGCGCGATGAAGAAGACGCGGGTGACGGTTCTCTTCGACGTAGACGGTGAGCCGCCGGCCCAGCAGGATTTCAAAAAGCAGCTCGAGTCCGCTGACGAGGCCGAGTTCGACGTGGCCCGCGCGCTGATCCAGGGCGGTCACCAGGTGCGCATGCTGGGCTTTCGCGACAACCTGGATCAGCTGTCCGCGGGCCTGCGCGCTGAACCGTGCGACGTGGTCTTCAATCTGGCCGAACGGTTTCGCGACGAATCGGCGCTGGATTACACGGTGGCGGCGGTGCTGGAGATGCTGGGTCTAGCCTACACCGGCGCCTCGTCGGAAGGATTGATGCTGGCCCGGGACAAGGCGCTCACCAAGAAGGTGCTGGCCTATCAAGGCGTGCGCATCCCGCACTTCATGGTGTGCCCGCTGGGCGCCGAGGTGGCGCGGCCCAGCGACCTGCGGTTCCCGTTGATCGTCAAGCCGCTGGACGAAGACGCCTCGGTGGGGATCTCGCAGGCGTCGGTGGTGCGCGACGACAACGCGCTGAAGGAACGGGTGACCTTCATCCACGATCGTTTTCACACCGACGCCATCGTCGAAGAGTTCATCGCCGGGCGCGAGCTTTACATCGGCGTCATCGGCAACGACCCGCCCGTCGCCTTGCCGCCCATCGAGATGGTGTTCGGCAACGAACCGAACGTCGAGAGCCGCATCGCCACCTTCAAGGCAAAGTGGAGCGTGAAGTACCGCGAGAGCCGCGGCATCCAGAACAAGATCGCCGAGGACCTGTCGAAAGACGTGCGCGCCCGCCTGGCCGAGGTGGCGCTGCGCACGTACCAGGCGGCCGGGTTGCGCGACTACGGCCGCATCGATGTTCGTCTGGCCCACGACGACGAAATCTACGTGGTGGAGGCCAATCCCAATCCGTATCTGGCCGACGGCGAAGACCTGGCCTGGGCCGCCGAGGAAGGCGGCCACGCCTATCCTGAATTCATCGAACAGATCGCCGAGTGGGCCCTGACCCGCGCCAAAAAGGCCGCCAAGCCGATCTAGATCCGCTCAGTCGACCCGCGCGCTAAAGAACGCGGTCTGGATGACGTCGCCGCGTTTGAACTGCACGACGATTCGATAAAGGCCGGGTTTCGGGCAAGCGTACGGGAAAGCGATCTCGGGGGGCAGGGCGGCGGCGTGGTGGCCGGCGTGGCCCTTGTGGGCGGCGTGCGGATCGGCAGAGACGCCGCTGCCGTTGCCGCTCTCGATCAAGGCCAGCGTGGCCATCGAGACCGAACCGCTGGGATGAATGTGGGCGAAGACGGAACGATCGTCTTTGATGAACGCGGCGTGTCCGGCCATGCCCATGTACGGCGTGACGTCGGTGGCCGGTTTACCGTCGGCGCCGTCGACGCGAAAACGAAACCAGGTGGTGCGCCCGGCGCGCAACGGATCGGCGCTGTCGCCGCCCAGCCACACCACCTGCCCGCCGTCGGGCATACGAAAGGCCCGCGTGGTCGCCGCATCGGCGGCCAGCGCGCGCCCGGTGCCCAGGGCGTCGTCACCGATCGGCCCGCCGCCTTTCGCCGCCGGCAAGGTGACGATCGTGGTGGCGGTCTCGGCCAGACCGGTCTGGTGGACGATGTCGGCGAACAGTTGATAGTCGCCGGGCGGCAGCGCCGGCAGCGCGCGCTGGAATTTTCCCGGCTGACCTTGATCGGGATGAAGATGCGCCACCACATCCATGGCCGGCACGCGCACGACGTAAAGGTGCATCAGGTGATCGTGGTCGGGGACCAGATCGTCCAGGCGCCGCGACTTGGCCCAGCCGGGATCGGTCAGGGTCAGCGACAGCGTGATGACACCGTCCCCACCAACAGCGGTGCTGGCTTGCAGCGCCAGCGGTTTGTAAACGTTCTGACCGTAGCCGCTGGCTTCGTCGCCCCACCAGGTCGCGCCGCCCAGCACCAGCGCGGTCAGCACGGCCGCCGCCACGGTCTGCGCCACGCGGCTGCGCCGCCGTCGCTGTCCGTCGGCTTGCTGGCCTGGCTCCAGCGCGGCGTCGCGCACGCTGGCGCCGACGATGCTGATCATGCCGGCGACCAGAAATGCCAGCAGCGCGGCCAGCCCCAGTCCGAGGCCACGCTGCATGGTCTTGGTGCGCAGGGCCAGCGCCGGCACCGGCACCGCCAGGTCGCCGGCGCCGCGCGGGCCATCAACGTGCACGCGCACCTGCCAGGATCCGCTGGCCATGAACCACAACTTGGCGCTGAAACGGTGCGGATCGCCGACCTCGGCGTGGGCCACGTCGGCGGTCGGCGGCAGCACGGCGCCCGGTCCGCGCAGAGGTGTCGGCACCAGCGTCACCAGACCGAGTTGATCGTCGGGCGCTTGCACGTCGACCACGGCCACGCCCGGAATCACCTCGGGCGGACGGATGGTCACCAGCAGCGGATAGGGGCCGGCGTTTCCTTCGAAGAAGACGTCAGGACTGCCAAGGTGCGCGCTCGCCACGCCACCGTCGACCAGCAGCGCGGTGGCGATCAGGACCAGCGCGGCAGGCAACGCCGCCGGACGGGGCTTGAAAGAGCGGGCGCGCATCAGCGGCGGATCCGGCGCATCCAATCTCCCCAGGCCAGGCCAACCCAGGCGCTGGCCATGCCGAGCGCGCCCACCCGCGCCGCGCCCGCCACGAACGCAGCCGCCGATACTTCGTACGGCAAAAACAGGCCGTGCGCGTAAGACGACGCGACAGGCGTGTTGAAGTCGAAGTACATGGCGCCGAAAAAATAATTGCGGGCCGCGGGCGACATCAAGAACGTGGCGAATGGCCACTGGGCGATGAAGAAGACCGTCGCGAACACGATGCCGCTGGCCACGGCCTTTTGCCCGCGGCTCCAGTCGGGCGTGCGCGACCACAGCAGATCCATCACCAGCGCCGGAACGATCAGCAGCAGGGGAAACTCTGGTGGGATGAACTGCGTGACCGGGAACAGCACCGGCCCCAGCTTGGGCTGGGCTGGGAAAAGCGGCAAGATCCACAGCAAGCCCAGCAAGAACGCCGAATAAAACAGCGCGGTCAGCGTGGCCGCCCAGCGTCGGCCGCTGGCGCGGCCGGCGGCGCAAAACACCAGCGGCACCAGCGCGGAGACGTAGGCGTAGAAGCTCGCCCGGTGCATGAAGATACGGATGGTCTTCTCCATGAACATCGTCAGCAAGGCCATGACGATCATTCCCTGCACGTACAAAAACAGCAGGGTCAGGCGTCGTCGCAATTCACCATCGGCGCGGTTGCGGGCGCCCAAAACAAAGATCGCCGCGCCCAGGTGAATGCACAGGATGCCGATGGCCAGCACCACGTGCGGCGGGCTCAAGATCTTGACGTCCAGTCCGTAGGCGTTGTGCCACCAGTCGTCGAACGGCGCCGACGCCAGCATGGTGATGCCGCCCCAGGCGGTGATGAACGCGCCCAGCGGCCCGCGAAATCCCAGCACCTGAACGGCGTGCGCGCGCACCGGCGATGAACGCCGAAAGGTCGCCCCCAGGATCTGCGAGGCCGCCGCCACCGCGGCCAGCACTGCCGCCAGATAAATCGCCAGGTGCGGCGGCGACCAGAAGGTGTCGCGTCCAATCGAGCGATGCCAGGCGATGTCCCAGTGCACGCCGATTTGCACGGTGGTCGACGCGGCCAGGGCGCACCACAGATACAAAGGAATGCCCGGGTTCATGGAGCGCCAAAAGCGTAGCATCGGGCTGGGTCGAAATCGGGCTCAAGTTCCCGGCTCAAGCAACCGAAACCTGCGGCGTCGTTGAATCCGGTGCCGCCGTGATTAAGTTGCTGAACGTTTGTTGACGCCCGGTCCATCGGCTGGTAATAGACAGGCCGTTTTCGGGGTTGGGTTGTTGGTGAGTCATAACGTGTGGGTTGGTGAAGGGGAGGGTGAGGGATGGGTTCACGTTTATTGGTGGGTTCGTTTGTTCTTTTGGCGGTCCTGACAGTCGGTTGCGCAGACTCGGAACCGCAGTCGTCCGCCGCACCAGGCACGCAGCCGGTGTTGGGCGTCGATCACGCGGCACTCGGTTTCGTCGACGTGTATGGGGCCATCGTGGATCCGTGGTGCTCGGCGGTGCTGGTGGCGCCGGACGTGGTGATCACCGTGGCCCGTTGCGTGGAGAACATTGACGCCGCCCGGATTCGCTTCGGCGTGGGCGCGGTGACGCCGGACGGAGCGGAAGGCGGAATGTTTCAGGTTCGCCTGGTGATGGTGAATCCCGACCACGCCCAGTGGCAGCACGATCTGGCGGCGCTGATCCTGGCCCGCCCGCTGACCAACGTGACACCGGTGGCGATGGGCATCGACTTGGACGCGCCGGCGCGGTTGGAATCGGTGGCCTACAGTTACGTTCATCGCGGCGAAAGCGGCCTGCGCACGCTCTGGTCCGGCAACGCGCAGCCGAGCGACGATTCGATCGCCGTCGTCGCCACCGAGGGCAACCCGAGCTGCCAGTGCGTGACCGGCGCCGGCATGATCAACGAAGCGGGCCAGTTGCTCGGCTTCGTCAGCGCGGGCGCGATGCGCGACCCGAACGATCCCTCGGCTTCCTGCGCGGCCTCGTTCAACCTGGCGGCGGTGTCGCACAACCAGACGTTCCTTCAGCAGGCGCTGGCGGCCAGCGCCACCGCGGTGGTGCCGTAACCAAGGTTCCACGGTAAGCTCTTCGTCTGGTCGACAGTGACGAGGAGCCTATGCAGAAAAAAAATCGCGCCGCTTTCCTGGGTCTTTCGTTGTTAACGTTGCTCGCCGGTTGCGGCAGCGGCGGGTCGGGCGTCAGTCAGGCCGACATCGATCGCTTCGTTGGCGACTGGAAGTTCGACAGCGAAAACATCAGCGCCAGTTGCGGCGCCGGCGGGCCGTCCTTTCAGCAGGATCTCACCGGCCAGGTGATGACGTTGGCTCAGGGCACCGGCGCCCAGATCATGCTGACTCTGGCCAGCACCTGTCACGTCACCTTCACCGTCGTCAGCGCCACGACGGCTACCGCCGTCCCGGCCGACAGCATGTGCAGCCTGACCGTGAGTGGGATGACGGTGATGATTGCCGTGACGTCGTGGACGCTCACCACCTCCGACGGGATGACCATGTCCACCATGCAGGCGGGAACAGCTCTGGTCGGCCTGTGCACGGTCACCGGTTCCGGCATGGCGACCAAGCAAACCGGCACCGCCACCGACGCCGGCGCCGACTAGACCGCTTCAGCGCAGGGCTCGTCCGCGCTAGAGAATCTCGATCTTCGGATTGAGGATGGTGGTCAGAAAAGCCGCGCGGCTCTCTTGCGGTTGGCGCGCCAGCTCTTGCAGCACCTCGTCCAGCGGTTCGGTTCCCTCTTCGAACAGCACGGCAAACCCACGATAGGCCACGGTGCGGATGACGCTGCCGCTGGCGCGCCAGGTTTGCCCGCGGTCGGACGAGAACACCACCGAGATCTTGCGGTGAATATCCACCTTGATGGTGGATTTGAAGAAGCAGCCGCCGCGCGAGATGTCCTGCAGCTCGCCGTCGGCAGAGACGCCCCGCGCCGAGAAGACCAGGGTCACCGGCACGCCCAGTCCAAAGCGCGGGTATTGCCGTTGTTCCACCCCGTCCATGGTTTCAGAATGCCATAAACGGAGGCCGCCGTATCGTTCGCCGCGGCGCGCGCGTGCTATCTATTGACGCGCATCATGGCCAAGACGGCGGTCGATCAGCCCGGGCGGGCGGCGTTGGCGGGGGGCTTTCGTCCGGTCTCGCCCGACCTTGTGCCGCAAACGCTGTTCACGCGTCGTAAACACTGGGCCGAGCGCTTCGGCATCGCGCCCGTCCTGCCCATGTCGCGCGCCGAGATGGACTCCCTTGGCTGGGACAGCTGCGATGTCATCCTGGTGACCGGCGACGCTTACGTCGACCACCCCAGCTTCGGGATGGCGCTGGTGGGACGGCTGCTGGAGGCGCAGGGATTTCGCGTCGGCATCATCGCCCAGCCCGACTGGCGCAGCGCCGAACCGTTCGCGGCGCTCGGTCGCCCGACGGTGATGTTCGGCGTCACCGGCGGCAACATGGATTCGATGGTCAACCGCTATACCTCCGACCGGCGCATTCGTTCGGACGACGCCTACTCGCCGGGCGGCGCGGCCGGGCTGCGTCCGGATCGCGCGGTGATCGTCTACGCCCAGCGCTGCCGCGAGGCGTTCGCCGACGTGCCCATCGTCATCGGCGGCATCGAGGCCAGCCTGCGGCGGATCGCCCACTTTGACTATTGGTCGGACAAAGTTCGCCGGTCGGTGCTGCTGGACGCCAAGGCCGATCTGCTGGTCTACGGCAACGGCGAGCGCGCGGTGGTGGAGATAGCCCATCGGTTAGCCGCCGGCGAGGCCCCGGCGCAGTTGACGAATCTGCGCGGGACGGCGTTCGTGCGGCGGCAGGCGACGACCGGCTGGACGGAGATCGACTCGCGGCAGATCGACACGCCGGGGCCGCTGGCGCCGCTGGTGGATCCGTATGCCGTGGCCGAAGAATCGGCGGGCGCGTGCGCGACGGGTGGGGCGCCGGCGCCGTCCGAAAGCCTGGTGCCGCTGCGCCTGGGCAAACAGAAAACCGATCGGGAAAAGACCGTCGTCCGCATGCCCGACTTCGACGCCGTGACGGCCGATCCGGTCCTGTACGCGCACGCCTCGCGCTTGCTGCACGTCGAAGCCAACCCGGGCAACGCCCGTGCCCTGGTGCAACGCCATGGCGACGTCGACGTCTGGCTGAACCCACCACCGCTGCCGCTGTCGTCGGCGGAGATGGACGCCCTTTACGAACTGCCGTACACGCGCCGGCCGCACCCGCGCTATGGCGAGGCGGAGATCCCGGCGTACCAGATGATCCGGTTCTCCATCACCATCATGCGGGGCTGCTTCGGCGGCTGCTCGTTCTGTTCGATCACCGAGCACGAGGGCCGCATCATCCAGAACCGGTCCGAGGCGTCCGTGCTGCGCGAGATCGCCACCGTCCGCGACACCGTCCCCGGATTCAGCGGCACCATCTCCGACCTGGGCGGCCCCACCGCCAACATGTACCGCCTGCACTGCAAGAGCCCGCAGATCGAAGCGGCCTGCCGGTTGCCGTCCTGCGTGTACCCGGCCATCTGTCCCAACTTGAAGACCGACCACGATCCGCTGATCGGCCTTTACCGCCAGGCGCGCCAGATACCCGGCATCAAGAAGATCTTGATCGCTTCAGGCCTGCGTTATGACCTGGCGGCGACGTCGCCCGCTTACGTGCGGGAGCTCGCCACCCACCACGTCGGCGGCTATCTGAAGATCGCCCCCGAGCACACCGAATCAGGCCCGCTGTCGAAGATGATGAAGCCGGGAATCGGCTCGTACGAAAAGTTCAAGTATCTGTTTGATAAATATTCACGCCAGGCTGGAAAAAAGCAGTATTTGATCCCGTACTTCATCGCCTCGCACCCGGGGACCACCGACCAGGACATGCTGGCGCTGGCCCTGTGGTTGAAGAAGAACGGGCTTCGCGCCGACCAGGTGCAGGCCTTCCTGCCGTCACCGATGGCCAGCGCCACGGCGATGTATCACTCGGGCAAGAACCCCCTGCGCCGGGTGCGGCGCAAAAGCGAGGACGTGTTCGTGCCCAAGGGCTTGAAGGTGCGGCGCCTGCACAAGGCGTTTCTGCGCTATCACGATCCGGCCAACTGGCCGCTGCTGCGCGACGCCCTTCAACGCATGGGCCGCGCTGATCTGATCGGCAGCGCCGCCCACCATCTGATTCCGCGCCATCAGCCGCCAGGCACGGTCGCGACCCCGCCGCGCGGCCCCAAACGCCGCGGGGGCAAGCTGCGCACGCAGCACACCGGCCTGCGCGGCGTCTCGCTGCCGCGCCGCTAACCCGCGGGTGCCCGCCAGACTAACGGGCGAAGCTGCATTCCCAGCGGGCGATCTCCGGTTCCAGAACCGGGCGTTCGTCCTGGTGCGCTTCGGCCAGCGTGCGCAGGCGGGCCAGCAGCGGTCGGGCTTCCTCGTGGCGTTGCTCCGCCAGCAACCGCCGCAACTCGTATCGAAGGTGCACCATCTCACGCGCCTCGAAAAAGTCCATCCAGTCCCCCTTCACCTAACACACTAGGGCGAGGGGGTTTGTCGTCAAATTTTTCACCTGCGGCCGCGCCAGCGACGGGCCAAACGAGCAAATTTCCCCCAAAGACGCTAGATTCCGCCGCAGATCATGTTGCACGCGACCGACGACCTGCGCATCGAGAAGATCCGCCCGCTCATCCCGCCCGCCATCCTGATGGAGGATCTACCGCTCTCCGAGTCGGCGTCGACGACGGTGGCGGAGAGCCGCGAGGCCATCGCCCGCTGCCTGCGCGGCCGCGACGACCGGTTGGTGGTGGTGGTCGGCCCCTGCTCGATCCACGACGTGGCCGCCGCCCGCGAGTACGCCCAACGGCTGCGCGGCCTCTTGCCCGAGATCACGGACGCCCTGTGCGTGGTGATGCGCGTGTACTTCGAAAAACCGCGCACCACCGTCGGCTGGAAGGGCCTCATCAACGACCCGCACCTGGACGGCACCTTCAAGGTCAACGACGGCCTGCACCTGGCGCGCAGTCTGTTGCTGGATCTGGCCGAGCTGGGCCTGCCCTCTGGCTGTGAATTCCTGGACACCATCACCCCGCAGTACATCGCCGACCTGGTCAGCTGGGGCGCCATCGGCGCGCGCACCACCGAAAGCCAGGTCCACCGGGAGCTCGCCTCCGGCCTGTCGGTGCCGGTCGGTTTCAAGAACGGCACCGACGGCAACATCCAGATCGCCATCGACGCCGTGCAGGCCGCCAGCCACCCGCATCAGTTCCTGTCGGTGACCAAGCAGGGCCTGTCCGCCATCGTGGCCACGCGCGGAAATCCCGACTGTCACATCATCCTGCGCGGGTCCAGCAAGGGACCGAACTTTCAGACCGAGCCGGTGGCCAAGGCCATCGCCGAGCTGACCAAGGCCGGGCTGCCGCCGCAGTTGATGATCGACTGCAGCCACGGCAACAGCCGCAAGGATCCGGAGAACCAGCCAGCGGTGGCGCGCGACATCGCCGAGCAGATTCGCGCCGGGTCGGGGTCGGTCACCGGCGTGATGATCGAGAGCCACCTGGTGGCCGGCCGGCAGGATCGCGCGCCCGGGCGACAGCTGACCTATGGGCAAAGCATCACCGACGCCTGTCTGGCCTGGGACGACACCGTCCCCACTCTGCACATGCTGGCCGCCGCCGTTCGCGCGCGGCGCGCCGCCGGCAAGGTCACCATCCCGGCCAGCGCCGCGTCGGGCGTGCGCTGATCCGCTTCGCTTGTTTTCCCCTGACGCTCACCCGAGGAGGCCCGCAATGAAACGGGGACTGCGCGACACCATCCTGCTTGCAGCGGTCGGCCTGGCGTTGACCTCGTCCATCGGCTGTTACGGACACTTCAAGCTGGTCAACGCGGTCCGCGATTTCAACGAAGGCGTCGGGCCGAACCGGGTGATGCGCAGCCTGGTGATGTGGGGCCTGGTGATCATCCCCGTCTACGAATTTGCCTGGCTGGGCGACGTGCTGGTGTTCAACGCGATCGAGTTCTTCAACGCCGATCCCACCGCGGCGTCCGCCACCGCGGAGAAACGGCAGACGTTGCCTGACGGCACCGAGGTGCGCATCGCTCGCGTCGGTGCCGACACGGTTCGCATTCGCCATACCGATGCCGCCGGCCTTGACCAGGCGGTGGACATCGTCAGGATCGGCGACCGTGCCGGCTACGTCCGTCGCCCCGGCGGCGCCATCGTCGGCACCGTCGAGCAGTTACCCGACGGTCGATTGATGGAAACGTCCGCAGGCTGGTGATCGCCGATGGTTGAGCTGACCGCCAAGGCCGCCGGCGCCGACAAAGTCCAGCCGGTCACCGCCACGCTGCTGGTCAGCTGCCGGGATCGCACCGGCCTGGTGGCGGCGCTGTCGGATTTTGTCTTTCGCAACGACGGCAACATCATCGACGCCGACCAGCACGCCGACCGCGAGACCGGCCTTTTCTTCATGCGGCTCGTGTGGGACCTGGCGGAGTTTCGCCTGCCGCGCGCCCAGCTTGACGGCGCGCTGGCCGAGATCGCCCGCCGTTTTGATCTGACCTGGGCGCTGACGTTTTCCGACCTCCGGCCGCGGGTGGCCATCTTTTGCAGCACGCTGCCGCACTGTCTTTATGATCTGCTGCTGTCGCACCAGCTGGACGAGCTCGGTGGCGATCTGGCGCTGGTGATCTCGAACCACGACGTGCTGGCGCCGGTGGCCGGTCACTTCGGCGTCCCGTTTCAGAAGATCCCCGTCGAGCCGGGGCGCAAGGACGCCGCCGAGGCCCAGCAGCAAGAGCTTCTGGATCAGCACGGCGTCGATCTGATCGTCCTTGCCCGGTACATGCAGATCCTGTCGCCGCCCTTCGTCGACCGCTGGTCGCGGCGGATAATCAACATCCACCATTCGTTCTTGCCGGCGTTCGTCGGGGCGCGGCCCTATCACCAGGCGCAAGAGCGGGGCGTGAAGATCATCGGCGCCACCGCCCACTACGTCACCAGCGATCTGGACCAGGGACCGATCATCGAGCAGGACGTCTGCCGGGTCAGTCACCGCGACGACGTGGACAACCTGGTTCAGAAGGGCCGCGAGCTGGAACGCCAGGTGCTGACGCGCGCCGTTCGCAGCCACCTGCAGCGCCGCGTGCTGGTCTCGGGTAACAGGACGATTGTCTTCGGCTGATCAGCCGCTGCCGAGCTCAGCGCGCGCCCGTCTCAAAAGCGCGATCACCGCGCGGCGCACCTCCTCGGGCGTGCTGACGGGGTCGGGAAACTCAAAGCGCAAGCGATCGCTGGCGGTCTCGACGTCCAGGCCGTGAGCGTCGACGCCGACCATGCGGGCCGAGGTGGCGTCTTGGCCGGCGGCGCGGCAGTAAGCGGCCAGCGCATCGGCGTGGTCGTCGTTCATGTGCGCGCAGATCCCTCGAGCGTCGGCGCGCAGCGGATCGTCGTCGGGAAGGCGTCGCACCACCGCGCCGTCCAGCCACGAGATGCGGCCGAACCCGGCGATGAGGCGCAGCTCCTCGACGGCCAATTCCCACAGCTGAAAGTCGTGGGTGCGGAAATAGTCGCGCGCCTGCGGATGACGGGCCAGGTAACGCGCCCGGGCGTCTGCCTTTTCGGAGTCGGAGACGCGCGCCGCCACACCCAGCAGCGCCACGCGTCCGCCCGCCTGGGGATCCTCGGCCGCCGCCTGATCACCGACGTACAAGCTGGCGCGTGGATCGGCCAGCAGGTTCTTGGTGTGCGCCGCCAGCGTGCTGATGAGAATGATCGGTTGTCCACGCACGGACGGTGCGTATGGCGTCAGCGATCCGTATGGGTAGCCAGCGCGGTGAACCGAGATCGTCGACAGCACGCCGGTGCGCTGACTGGCCAGCAGCGCGCGGGCCGCCCGCGGCAGACTGTCGGTTGCGTTTGCTTTCGAGTCGCTCATGCGCCTGGCGGTGATTTTACCCGCGCGCGGCAATCATTGCGTCCCCTGTTGAACATGCGGCTGATCTTGCGACGGGCAAGTGAATGTGTTCTTCGATACAAAAACAGCAGCTTCAAAGATCGCTGTTCCTCAACTTGCTCTCGCCCCAGACTTACGTAAATTGAATTCGTGTCGTTGACCATCGCCCACGCTCGCACCGATGTCGATCCGCCGGCTCCGGTCGGCCGCGTAGGCGTTGTCGATTCCACCGTCAGCCCGCGCCCGATCCCCATCGAGGTGGTCGACGTGACCTTCGAGCCGGTGGTGCCGACCGCCAGCGCGCCTCAGGCGAACACCGTCAACGATGACGGGCGGCTGGAAATGATCATGACCCTGGAAAGCGAACGCCGGGCTGCGCTGGCCGGATACAACCACCGTCACACCGACGGCGATTGCCCGATCTGCCGGCGGGCCGTCGCCGCTTATCGCTGAGCCGGAAGACGTTCGTTGGAAAGTCCCGCCATCGCTTGCCAGTCCCTGCGCAAGATCTACGCTGGCAACCGGCGAGGCGGCGCGAACGCGCAGGTGGTGGCCGTCGACGGGATCGACCTGCAGGTGGCGCGCGGCGAGTGCTTTGGTCTGCTGGGACCGAACGGAGCCGGCAAGACCACCACCGTCGAAATTCTGGAGGGTCTGAACGAACCGACCAGCGGCGCGGTGCAACTGTTCGGCCTTTCGTGGCGGCAACACGGCGCTCAAATTCGCCAGCGCATCGGGGTCGCGCTGCAAGAGACGCGGCTGTCCGAGAAGCTATCCGTGGCCGAGACGCTGGAGCTGTTTCGCAGCTTCTATCGCCGGCCGCGTTCGCTGGACGCGCTTTTGGACGCGGTTCAGCTTCAGGAGAAACGGGCGGCGTGGGTGGGCAAGCTGTCAGGCGGGCAGAAGCAACGGCTGGCGCTGGCCTGCGCGCTGATCGGCGATCCGGAGATCTTGTTTCTCGACGAGCCGACCACCGGGCTTGATCCGCAGTCGCGCCGGCAGGTGTGGCAGCTGGTGAATGATTACCGCGCCGGCGGCGGAACGGTCCTGTTGACCACGCACTACATGGAAGAAGCGGAGCGCCTGTGCGACCGGGTGGCCATCGTCGATCGCGGGCGCATCATCAGCGAAGGCTCGCCGCGGGCGCTGATTGCTGCGTTGGGTGCCGACCATGTGATCGAGTTCGACGTCGGTGCGGCGGCGGGGACGGGTCCGAGCCTGGACGAGGGCGATCTGCGTCCCACCCTGGAATCGTTGCCAGCGGTGACGTCGGTGCGGCGCGAGGCGGCGAGCTGGGTGCTGGTCTCCAGCGAGCCGCACCGGGCATTGCCGGCATTGATCGCGGCGCTGCAGTCGCTGAGCATCCCGCTCGAACGCGTGGCCACCCGGCAGGCGACGTTGGAAGACGTGTTCGTCGCCCTGACAGGCCGTTCGCTGCGCGACGACTGAGCAGCGACCGGCCGCGCTCGAACAGAACGTTGGTAGGCGCCAGCAAGAGCGATGGTCGTGCCTATCGGATCCCCGCCGCGCAGCGGCTGGTGTGATTAGATCTCGTCGCCGTTCTTCTCGGCGATGGCCAGCTGTTCACGGCGCTGACGCAGCACCTCGCGCAGGATGATCTGCAGCGCCGCCACCACCGGCACCGCGACGATCGCGCCGATGACGCCGCCGATCTCGCCCAGGAACAGCACCGACAGCGTCACCACCAGCGGGTTGACGTGCACGGTGCGCCGAAAAATCAGCGGCCCAAGCACGTTTCCTTCCAGCTGGCCGTAGGCGAGGAAGTACGCCACCGAGGCCACGGCGTGCCACGGCCCACCGGTGATCAAGGCGATCAAGGTGATGCCGGTGCCGGCGATGAATGGCCCGGCGTAGGGGATGGTGCTGGAGAAACCGCTGATGAGGCCCAGCGGCAAGAAGAACGGCACGCCGTCGATGGCCAGAAAGACCGTCGTCAGCGTGCCGTTGATGGTGCAGATCAAGATCAGGCCGCCGACGTAGCCGCCCACCGATTGATAGATCTTCTTGATGACGCTGCGGTAGACGATGCCGTTCTGGGGGCGCGCCTCGCCGAGCGCGGCCTGCACCAGGCGCCCGCCGAAGATCAGCATGAACACGGTGAGAAAGAAGATCGACACCGCGGCCGCCACGACGCTGATGATCCCACCAACGGCCGACAGGATCGGCGCCGCCGCGCCTTCCAGCATCTCGGGCGCCTTTTCTTCGAAGCCGCTGATCCGGCTGGACAGATCCAGACGCTGGTCGACGATTTGAAACAGACGGTTGGCCCGCAGCGATTTGACATAGCTCGGCGCCGCATTGACCAGCGCCTTGCCCTGCCTGACGGCGGGCGGAATGATGGTGACGGCCAGGCCGGCCTGCAGGCAGATCACCCCCAGCATGACCAGCGCGAGGGCCAGCGACCGCGGCACCCGGCGGCGGGTGAGCATGGCGACCACGTGATCGAGGGCGATGGCCAGCAGGGCCGCCGTGGCGGTCAACGTCACCGCCACCAGCGCGTGACTGACAGCCATCACCAGCGCCGTCACCAGCAGGACGCCGGCGCTGATGGTGAACACCGTCTTCAGCGTGACCTGCGAGCGACGAACTTCCGGATTGGTCGGTGTCAGCGGCGCCTCCGAGGTCGGACGTTAACGCGCGCGATCGCCACCGTCGAGGAGGATCGCCCGCTGCCGGGCGGCTGGGCGCTGGGCGATCAGAGAACGGCGCGGAGAAAATCCACCGTTCGTCGCTGCGAGATGATGCTGAAGCCGCGGCGGGCGATGGCATCGCGGGCGATCGGGTCGGCGAGAAATTTCAGGCAGGTCTCGCCGAGGCGCGGATAGTCGGCGAAGGCCAGGCCGTCGGCGAACGGTGCCTCGCCGGCGGGATCGCTGCCGCGCTCGGAGACCACGAAGCAGGTGTTGGCCAGCAGATACGACACGCGCACGATCTCGAAGACCTTGGCGTCGTAAAGGTGCAGGTTAAGGACAATCTTCGCGCGCGCGATCAGGGCGTCGCGCGCCGGACCGTAGACGCCGAAGACCGGGACGACATTGGCGCCGGCCTCGTGGATGGCCTGCAGCACTGCCACCCGCCGTTCCACCAGCGAGCCGGCGAACAGCACATCGATGTCGCGCGCGGCGGCCGGCGCGATGCGGGTCAGTTCGGGCACGTAACCTATCGGCACGTGCCGGGCGGTGACGCCGTGGCGGGCGAGGGCGGCGATGTTGGCCACGCTGTAATCCCAGACGACGTGGCGGCGATAAAGGGCCAGCAGCTCGGGCGTCAACCAGGGTGAATCGTCGTAGATCTGCTCCAGGTTGTAGAGGATCGAATCGGGCGCCAATCGGTGCGGCAGATTGAGATGGGTGATCAGGTTGGCGCCAAAGAGGATCAGACGGCGATCCGGGTGGTCCGTGCGATCGCTGAGGATCGAATCGTGGCCCAGGGCCAGCAGCGCGTGGTGAACCGACTCGGCGGTTTCGCGGAAGGCTTCGCCGTGGGCGTATCCCGGTTCGCTGGCGATGGTGACGGCGAACCGCTGCGCAGACGCCGGCGGCCACGTCGGGCGATCAACCACCGCGACCGTCCGTCGGTGATTTGCCTCTGCCGGTCATCCTGCGCCAAGATTACGCTGGCGCCGGAATTTTCGCGCCTCCTGCGATGACCACGCCCACCTCGTCCCCGTCGACCGCCGCTCTGCCACGCGTGTCGATCATCATTCCGGTATGGAACCAGTGGGCGCTGACCTGGAAATGCTTGATGGCCATCGCCGCCAACACCGCCGGCGTCCCGCACGAGGTGATCGTCGTCGACAACGGTTCCACCGACGAAACGGCGGCGGCGCTGCGCGCACTGGAGAGCATCCGCCACCGGCGCAACGACAGCAACCTGGGGTTCGGCACCGCCTGCAATCAGGGCGCGCAGATGGCCCGGGCGCCGCTGCTGTTGTTCCTGAACAACGACACCGAACCGCAGCCGGGCTGGCTGTCCGCCATGCTGCGGGTGGCGGATGCCGACCCGCGCGTGGCGGTGGTGAACCCGCGCCTGGTGTTTCCCGACGGGACCATCCAGCACGCCGGTTTCATCGTCGCTTACGGGTTTCCCTATCCGGTGTCGCTGATCCCGCGCGAGTACCAGAAACCGGCCAGCGCCGCCAACGAACGCGTCGAGCTGCGGGCGGCGTCGGCGGCTTGCCTGCTGGTGCGCACCGAGGTCTTCGGCGTCCTGAAAGGGTTCGACGAGACATTCATCAATGGATACGAAGACGTCGATCTTTGTTTTCGCGTGGTGCGCGGAGGAGGGCGGATCATCTATGCGCCCGACGCGGTGGTGCTGCACCACGAAGCGATGAGCGGCGGCCGCTTCAAGAACGAGGCGGTGAACCTGGATCGATTTCAGCAGCGCTGGATGGGCAAGTGGGAGGGTTTTGATTACGACTATCGAACGAACGCCGGGCGGGTGCCGGCGGATCAGGCGCGGCCCGGCGTCAGCGTGGTGGTGGTGGCGTGGAACGCGCTGCCCACGGCGACGCCGTGCCTGGAAAACCTGCTCGCTTGTACCGGCCCGCAAGACGAGGTGGTGATCGTCGACGACGGGTCGGTGGGCGGGTCGGCGACGGCGCTGGCGCAGTTCGCGGCGCGCGTGCCGCAGCTGGCGCGCGTGGTGCGTTTGAATGATCGGCAGGGCTTTGGGCGGGCGGCGCAGGCGGGGCTGCGCGCTGCCAGGCGCGAGTTTGCCGTGGTGATGCCGGCCAATTTGAAAGTGAGCGGGCGCTGGCTGGAACGTTTGCTCGGGCATCTGGGCGCCGACAGCGGCATCGGCGTGCTCACGCCGTCGGGCAGCGGCAATCCGGTGCAGGGCAAGGGACCGTTGTTCGCGCCGCCCGACGCGCGCGCCGCCGCGCGCTCGTCGGTGCTGGACAAGCTGGTCACGGCGGGCCCGCGCACGACGCCGGTGCCGGCGACCGCTTGCCTCTGCGGCCGCCGGGCCACGCTGCTGGCACTGGCGGATGATCCGGCCTTGCTGCTGGGCGAAGAGGCGACGGCGCTGGCGGCCCGGCTTTCGCAAAGCGGCCAGCGTCTGGCCGCCGCGCAAGACGTCTTCGTCGCGCGCATCAACCAGCAAAGCATCGAGCCGCGGCCGGTCGAGCGCGAGCGATATCTGCTCCAGCAAAGCGCCAACCTGGCCGCCGAACGACAGCGCGAGACCGCCGAGGCCGGCGCGACGGCCGCGAGACCGACCATCGTCACGCCGCAGCCTGGCCGCACCAGCATCGTCATCCTGGTGCGCGACAACTTGTTGCTGACCGCCGAGTGCGTCGAATCGATCTATCGCCACACCCACCGCGACTTCGAGCTCGTCATCGTCGACAACGGCTCGGCGCCGGACGTCGGCGCGTTCTTCGCGGCGCTGCAAGCGCGGCACGGCAACGTGGTGGTCATCCGCAATCCCGAGAACGAAGGCTTCCCGTTCGGCGTGAACCAGGGCTTGGCCGCCGCGCGCGGCGAATATGTGGTGCTGCTGAACAACGACGTGGTGGTGACGCGCGGCTGGCTCAGCCGGCAGCTGGCCTTGCTGACGGTGGATCCGCAGCTGGCCGTGGTCGGCCCGGTCACCAACGCCACCAGCGGACCACAACTGGTCGGCACCGCGACTTATGCCGGCCTGGGCGACGTCGACGCCTTCGCCGAGCAATGGGCCGTCGAGCACGCCGGCGAGATGGCCTTCGTCGCGCGTCTCACCGGCCTGTGCATGGTGATGCGGCGATCGCTGGTCGACACCATCGGCGGCATGGACACCATCTTCGGCTACGGCAACTGCGAGGACGACGACTTCTGCCTGCGCGTGCTGCGCAGCGGGCAACAGATCGCCATCGCCTACGACGTCTTCATCCACCACCACGGCAGCGCCACGTTCAAGGCGATGTCGCTGTCCGCCAGCCGGATGGTGGCCGACAACTGGGCGCTGTTCTGCGAAAAGTGGCAGCACCAAAGCCGGGTCCACACCGCCGAGGCGCTGCGCGCGCTGGCCGGCGCGCGACCGTTCGATCCCGCCGTCGATCCGATCCCCGTGGCGTACGGGGAGATCTATCACCCGGGCGCCGCGCCGCTGTCGCTGGAGACGGCCCACCGGCAACGCCTGCTGTGCATTCCTGATCTCGCCGACGACGCCTGGCTGGCGGCGATGGACGGCGTCTTTCGCGCCCTCCACAATCGCGATCCGGTCGCGGTCGTGGTTCGCGTCGATCCACCCACCGCGGCCACCGTCGAGCGCGCCGTCGCCGGCGTGAAGGCGATTCTGTCCGGCCAGGGCCGTTCGCTCGACGACGCTCCCGACATCGTGATCGAAGCCAGCGCCATCGCCCCGCGCGATCGCGGTGGCCTTTACACCGCCGCGACGGCGTTCATTCCGCTGCCCGGTTCCCGCGCCCGCTTCCTGACCCGCGAAGCGATCGCCTGCGGGTTACCGATCGTCGCCGCCGAAGGCGTGCGCCGGTTCGTCGAACAGCGTCGTTAGACGATCGCGCGCTCAGTGGTCGTCGTGCTCGTCCTCGTGCGGATCGGGCATGCGCTCGGGCGGTTTTTCGGGCGGGGGCATTGAGACCTTGGTCGACGCCGTGCCGTCGGAGTCGCCGGCAATCATCGCCCCGGCCGTCAGCATCAAGGCCGAGATCGACGCCGCGTTTTGCAGCGCTACCCGCACCACCTTGGTCGGATCGATGACGCCCGCCTTCAACAGATCGCCGTACTCCTCGGTGGCGGCGTTGTAGCCGAAGGCGCCTTTGCCTTCGCGCACCTTCTGCACCACCAGCACGCCGTCGACGCCGGCGTTCTCGGCGATCTGGCGCAGCGGCGACTCCAGCGCGCGCCGGACGATGTTCACGCCGTACTGGCGATCGTCGTCGAAGGTCAGCTTGTCCAGGGCGCCGATGCAGCGGACCAGCGCGACGCCGCCGCCGGGGACGATGCCTTCCTCGGCCGCCGCGCGGGTGGCCATCAGGGCGTCCTCGACGCGCTCTTTCTTTTCCTTCAGCTCGCCCTCGGTGGTGCCGCCGACCTTGATGATGGCGACGCCGCCGGCCAGTCGGGCCAGCCGTTCGTGCATCTTCTGCTTGTCGTAATCAGAATTGGTCAGCTCCATCTCTCGGCGAATCTGGGCCATCCGTCCGTTGATGGCGTCCTTGGTGCCGCCGCCTTCGATGATGGTGGTGTTGTCCACGTCGACGATCACCTTCTTGGCCTGGCCGAGATCGTCCAGGCTGACCGCCTCCAGCTTGATGCCGGAGCCCTCCATGATCGCTTCGGCGCCCAGGACCACCGCGATGTCGCGCAGGGTCTCCTTGCGGTTCTCGCCGAAGGCCGGCGCCTTGACCGCGCAGCACTGGAAGGCGCCGCGCAGCTTGTTCACCACCATCGCGGCCAGCGCCTCGCCCTCGACCTCCTCGGCGATCACCAGCAGCGGGCGTCCCTGGCTGAGCACCTTCTCCAGCACCGGCAGCAGGTCGCGCAGGGCCGAAATCTTCTTTTCGAAGACCAGGATGTACGGGTTGTCCAGCTGGCACAGCAGCTCGTCGGCGTTGCTGATGAAGTAAGGCGAGATGTACCCGCGGTCGAACTGCAGGCCGTCGACCAGCTTGAGGACGGTCTCGACCGACTGGTTTTCTTCGACGCTGATGACGCCGTCCTTGCCGGTCTTCTCCATCGCGTTGGCCAGGATCTCGCCCACCTCCTCGTTGCCGTTGGCGCTGATGGTGCCGACCTGGGCCATCTCTTTTTTTCCTGCTACCGGCTTGGACAGCTTCTTCAAGGCGGCGATCACCGCCTCGGTCGCCGCGTCGATGCCACGTTTGAGGTCGATGGGCTTGTGACCGGCGGCGACCAGGCGCACGCCTTCGCCGAAGATGGCCTGCGCCAGCACGGTCGCGGTGGTGGTCCCGTCGCCGGCGGCGGCGGCGGTCTTCATCGCCACCTCTTTCACCATCTGCGCCGCCATGTTGGTGAACGGCCCGTGCAGGTCGATCTCGTTGGCGACGGTGACGCCGTCCTTGCTCGCCAGCGGCGCGCCCCACGGTCGGTCCAGCACCACGAAACGGCCGCGCGGGCCCAGCGTCACCTTGACCGCGTCGGCCAGGACGTTGACTCCCTCTGCCACCATTCGCCGCGCCGAATCCGAGAAGATGATCTTCTTTGGTCCCATGATCCTCCTTGACGGGTTTGCCTGCCGGTCTGGCGCCCGACGCCGGCGCTCGCCCGTCGGCGAGGTCCAGCGCGGCCCTGCGACCGTGCGGAAAAAAGAGAAGCATGAGCCAATCGATCGGTCAAGACCGTCGGTCGCTCTGGGGGCCGGTTTTCCCGTCGGCGCGCCGACGGCGGAGCGTCAGACGGCCATGGGCAGGGGCTGGGCCAGGCTGGGCGTGCGGAAGGCGGCGGCCGCCTGGGAGTCTTCGCCGGCCCGCGGCGCGGCCACCGCGCGGTCAAAGCACAACATCATCGGGCGGCTGCCGGTGAACAGGCCGGCGGCCCCCTCCAAAGCGGCGTCCAGTGACGGGGCGCTGCTGAACGACAACTTGCCCAGCAGGCGGCGAATCTCGTCGGCGCGGTAAAGGCCCGCCACGGCGCCCAGCGGGCGGCCGAAATCCTGGTCGCTGTTGTTCCAGGCGTATCGACAAAGCCCGTGCGCGAACCGGGTCAGGGCGGGGACGCGCTGGCTGCGCCGCGAGCGCGGCGACTGGGCAGTGTTTTCGCCCAGCGCCAGCGCGCAGCCCAGGGCCCGCGGTTCGATGTCCAGGGCGCGGGCGGCGTCGGTCAGGCAAAAATCGCGCACGAAGAGCGTGTCGTCGCTGGCCAGCAGCACGTGGCGGTGCGGCCCCAACAGCGCGGGCAGCTGCCTGGCCATCTCGCGCTCGGCGACCAGGGTGGCGAACGGATGCTCGGCGGCGATGGCCTGGTAAAGGCGGGTCTCCTCCACGCCGGTGGCGTGGTACAGGACCTTGACGTCGATCTGCGATTGGTCCTGGCAATGCCGGGCGAAGGTGCGCAGCGTCTGGTCGACGGCCGCCGCGCCGTTGCTGCTGAGGATCAGCACCAGCGTGGCGGCGGGCCCGGTGTCGACGGTGTCGGGGTCCATGGGCAGCGATGCCAGCTGCAGCGCCGCCCGTCCGCACTCGGGATCAATCTCCAGGGCATGGCGATAGAACGGGCGCGCCTCGGCCGGGTGACCGGCGGCGACGGTGATGTCGCCGGCCAGGATCAGCGCATCAATGTCATCGCGGTTGGCGATCAGCACCGGGGCGATCACCTTGCCGGCGTCTTCGCAGCGGCCGGCATCCAGCAAGATCGCGGCGCGCGTGCGGCGAAAGTCAGCGTTATAGGAATCGATCTCGCAAGCGATCCCCGAGGCGATCAGCGCCGGCTGCAGCCGCTCCGTCGCTTGCTGGACGATGGCCAGATCGTTCCAGGCTTCGGCGGCGGAGGGGTGGGCGGCCACGAATCGCTCCAGCTCGGCGACGGCCAGGGCCAGCTCGTCGCGCGCCACCAGTCGATTGACCACCTCCACGCAGGCTTCGTACGCCGCCGCCGGATTGGCGGCGCGCGTGGCGGCGTCGATGGCGGCAAAGTTGTCGCGGATGGTGCGCGCCAGCTCGCCGTCGTGCTGGCAGAGCTCAGCGGCGCGTCTCACCGACGCGCGGGCCTCGGCCAGACGACCGGCTTGAAAGCACACGGCGGCCAGATCGTTGTGGGCAACGGCCAGATCCGATTCGGTGGCGACGATGGCGCGCAGGCTGTCCACCGCCTCGGCCCAGTGGCCTGCCTCGATCAAATGGATGACGGCAGGCAAACGGGCCTGGTACTGCGCTTGACGGGTGGCGATGGTTTCCATGACACGCTCCTGGTGGTTCAAACCAGGGTTCAGCAAGGCCGGTGCCAGCAAGACCCGCCAAAGACGTGGGCTTTCGTCGGGTCCGCGATCGGGGCGCGCGTCAGGCTTGTGTCGCCGTCGCACTTCTGACGCGTCGAAAGTTTTTTTTGATCAGCCCTCAAGTTTTTCCTCGGTCCGGTCGATGGCACCAAAGGGGAGACAAGCATGGCCATGGACATCAGCGGCGCCACGCCGAACACCTCTGTCGATCCGTCCGACAATTTCGGCGTCAGCGTGCTCAAGAAGTCGCAGAGCAATCAGAAGATGGTCGGCGAGGCCGCCGTGAAGCTGATCGACCAAAGCGGCCAGGTCGCCTCGCCCCAGATGACCAAGACCGAAGACGGTCACATCTCCGTTAGGGCCTAGCCGACTTTCAACACGTGATCGGAAACGATCATTTTCCTGGCCCGGAGGCGTCCGCGATCGCCTGCGCGTCCGCCGGCAAAGCGCCATTGACCAGGGTGTTGTTGCGACCGACGTTACCGTCGAGCGAGTAGAAGTCGACGTCGGCGAAGTTCTGCTCGATGACGTTGTTGAGGTTCTGATTGGGCGTGGCCGTGTTCCAGCAACGGACGATGTCGTCGTGAACGTGGGTGAGGACGTTGTGATCGACGTGGTAGCTCTGGGTCCCTTCGTCAAGATAGATCCCGATCGCCCAGGTCCGGGTTCCGACGTTGTAGATGTAGTTCTCCTCGATCACCGAGTCTGGCTGCGGCCCCTGGGTGTAGATGCCGCCCCCATCGATCATCATGCTGACCACGTCGTGGATGCGGTTGCCGATGATGCGGTTGCCGTGCGCATACGTTGGGCCGGCGTGGGATCCGTTGCCGCCGAAGGCGTAGTCCTTGTTCCATCCCCCCCAGCCCACCGAGATACCCGTGTACGACAGATCGAACAATTCGTTGTGGAGGATGGAAGAGTTCTCCGTGATGCCCACGAAGATGCCCACCGCGCCGTGGTACTCGGCGCCCACCTGGGTGATGACGTTCTTCTCGACCAGATTGTTTGATGTCCGCTGCGACGCGGGCGTATCCGCCGACCAGATCGAGAGATCGCCCAGCTGGATGCCGCACCCCGAGACGTCCTCGAACCGATTCACCGAGACGCTGTTCCCACTGCTGCCGTTCTCGATCGAAAGGGCGCCGGCACCGACGTGGGTGATCATGCTGTTTTCGATCAGGAAATCGTGCGCCGCCGACAGGGTGACGGCGGACGGCATCCGGGTCATGGCGTCGAAACCCGGCTGCACGGCGTTCGTCCCGGTGACGTCGTAACAGGCCTGCCAGTTCGCGCTCCCTTCAGCACTGCTCGGTCGGAGCCAGGTCGAGAACGCGAACGTCAAACCGCGGAACGTGACGTCGTGAATGGGCCGATCCGTGGTGCCACGCGCGTCGACCAGCGCCTCGAGTACGGGCACGACCACCGTCGCCGTGGTGAGATCCTCGCCCGGGCGCGGTTTGTAGAACAGGTCGCCCGCCGTCTCGTCAAGGAACCATTCGCCGGCCTCGTCGAGGAGCTCGTAGGCATTTTCAATCCAGAACAGCGAGCTCGGCGGCCAGCCGCCGCCGGGGGATTTCTTGGTGACGTTGGCGTTGTCCCAGCACGGTTGATCGAGCGTCAGATTCGCGCCGGCCACGCTGGCGACGCCACAGCGGATCGTGCGCCACTGAGCGTCGAAGATCGCTTCCAGCTGCGTCGGCGCGCGGTAGGTCGCGAAGGCCGTGTTCGGCGCGGTGACGCCGGTGTCGGTCAGCGTGAACCCAGCCGGACGGACGGGACCACGCGCGCGCGTCGCCCGTACGCCGCCGACATAAAGCTGGCGGGTCCGCAGGGACGGGTCGACCTTGGCGCGGTAGATCCCCTTCGCCTGATCGAAAAGCGACCATCCGGTGACGACCACGCCCCCGCTCAGCACCGGCGTCTCGCCCGCAGCCGCCTCGTAGACCGTCGGACTTCCCGGCAGGCCCGAATCGTGCGCTGTGTCCGATTCGACCAGCTGAAACGTCTGCGACAGCGCGTACGTGCCGCCGCGCAAACGGATGGTCTGCGGGCCGTTGCGTTGCGTGAGCGTGCGCGCCTGATCGCGCGCGGTGGTCAAGGCGCAGGGACGCGACAGTGAACAATCCGAACCCTGACCATCGGGCGCGACGATCAAGATAGACGCGACGCCGACGTCGACGCCCGCGTCGATCACGTCCGAGCCGCCGGCGTCGCTGGCCGCCGCGCCGCCGGTGCCGCCGTCGGGTTTCGCGCCCGGGCCGGCTCCTCCGGTACCGTTCGCGTCAGCGTTCGAGCTCGCGGCGCCATTCGGTTTCCCCGAATTCGCGCAGCCCACGCCGGCGAGCAAGCCCAGGCCGGCAACGCACAGCGCGCCACGCCTCAAAACGCGGTGTCCTGATATTGCTGCCACAGCTCGTCCGCGCCTTTGGCGAAGAGTTGTCTCAGCAAATTGTCCACGGCGGTGTAGCTGGCGTCGCCGCTGGTACCGGCGAGGGCCTTGTTGAGCTTGTATGGAAAGTTGAAGTCGTGTTGCGGGTAGTTCTCGGCGTGAAACGAGCACGGGCCGGTCAACCACGAGTAGAAAAATCCCGAGTTGGTGTAGGGATCTTTCCACGAGCCGCCCTTCTGCCAGCGATTTCGCTGGTAATAGCCCACGCGCGTGCGAACCAGATCAGCCTCTCCCTCGCCGGTGCCGTTGTTGCCGTAGTTCTGATAGATGTGCACCGACTCGTGTTGCAAGACCCCCAGCATTTCCTGTTTGACGAGGGCAGGGCTCTGCTTGGCCCAGGTGTTGATGTAATCGAGGTCGAACTCAATCGTCGCGGTGGCGGGGTACGTCTGCGCCACACCACCGAACGTGTCGAGGACCAGCGTGATGGTGGCGGGGCGTTCGTTTTGCGGAATTTCGTCCGGGGTTCGATAGAGGATGGAGCACGTCGTGCACGCGATGTCTTTCAGTGTGGCTGTCACGTCGGTGATCACGTTGGTGAACACCTTGCCGCGGCCGTTTGGATCCCCGTTGGTGAATTTGATGGCCGGTTTGCAGGCGACTTCGAAGGCGGGTTGGCACGAAACGATCCCGTAAGGACCGCTGGCGCTGTCGCCAGTCTCGCCCGCGTCGCCGCCCCCGTCGGTGGCGTCGCTGCTCCCATCAGCACCGCCCAGGCCGCCTGCGTCCATCGCGGGTTCCACTGGCGACGGCCCGGTCCCACCGTCACTGCCGCCGGTGGACGACGACGGACCAGCACCACCGCTGCCGCTGCTGCCGCCGCTTCCGCCAGGCGGCGTCGACGAGGAGCCGCCGGTTCCAGAGGGGCCGCCGATGCCGCCTGTGCCTGACGGCTTGTCGGTCGATCCGCCGCCTGCGCCGCAGCCGACCGCGCCCGCCATGAACAAAGAAAGGGCCACCACCGACAGACATCGAGTCACGGCCTGCTCCTTTGCAGCGTGGGGGACCGCGCAATGCGGAACGCCCAGCGTTGAATCACTACCTGTATAAAACGGCGCCAGATTCGTCCAGAGATCCTTGCGTCTCAATGCGCTCAATCTGCGTGCGCATTTACATCAAGGGGCCCCGAGAGCGATCGGTTGGACCATTTGTGCGTCCGCGACGCGTGGCAACGCAGTCCGCAGGCTCTGGGAGCGACCGGCTTGTTTGACCGCGGAGTCGCGCCCGTCTCTTGATGCGTCTGTCATGATCCGGGTTCCTTTCGCTCGAATCGACGGCCCGCGCCGAGGCCCCGGCGGACTGGGTCCGTGTCACGATTCCTTCGGTGCGTCGACGAAGACATGGAGCGAGCGAATGCGTCCCTTCTCGATCTGCGCGATGTCCGTGCCCGTCACGACGGTCGTTCCGTCGAGATGTCCTCTCCAGAGAAGCTTGCCCATTGCGTGGTTTAGCATCGGAGGCGCCGCCATCGAGAAAGTGAGGGTCGGGGGAAGCGCGCCCAGCAGATGGGTCACGGCACGAGCGATCGCTTCCGTCCCGGAGGACGTCGCCTGGTGCTCATAGAAGGTCACGTCCGCCGCATAGAGCTCCTGGATCGCCTGGGCACGGCGATTGGCATCGCGCTCGTTGAACACTCGGTTGGGGTTGTCCTGCAGCAACGTGCTAGCGGTTGTCATCGTCATCCCGTCCTTTCGTCTCGCGTGGCGCTCGCGCTGGGCGGTTCGCCGAGGAACTCGACCCAGGCCCTCTTCATGCACGGATAGTGCTTCGCCGCTTCGGCGAGCGAGAGAAACGCAAGAACGTTCTTTTCGAAGCGCTCTCGCAACGCGGGGTCGACCAGCTCGCCCTCCGCGAAGGCCTTTTGGGCCGTCGCAAGGGAGAACATGTCGGGAAAGATCCGCGCGCCCAGGTGTTCGAAGGGGACTCGCAACGCCCACAGGCCGTGGTTGCCTCCCGCCAGTGACGGCGACGCCGACAGCAGCAGTCCGTGTCGGCCATCGAATGGCTGCGGTCGCAAGCGTGAAGTCCAATCGATCAGGTTCTTGATGGCTCCGGGCATGGACCGGTTGTATTCGGGCGACGCGACGATGAACGCGTCGCTGGCGACGAGCCGCCTTTGAAAGTCGAGCGCCCCTGGCGGGATTCCGGCGCTGTCCTGCAAATCCCCGTCGTAAAGCGGAACGTCGAAGTCGCGCATCGACGCTCGATCGACCTTCGCTCCGGAGTGCTCGGCGATCCTGGCAGCCAACTCGGCTAGCTTCCGGTTCAGCGACTCGGCGCGCAGCGACGCCGCGAGAACCAGCAGGTTGAGCTTGGGAGCGGCAGGGGTCATAGGGCCTTGGTCGATGGTGACGTTCAAGTGCTCCAGGGAAGCTTGATCGCGCCGAGTTGGCTCGCAAAGGCCGCCATGTCGTCCGCCGCCCACTCTTCGCTGATCTTGCCGTCGTCGTTGATGCGATACACGTCGATCGCATCCCAGCGGACCTTTCGATTCGTGGCAGGCATGCCGAGGAGGTCACCTTTGTGTGTCGCCGTCACAATGAGGCGCAAGACCACGAGATCAGCGCTGGCGACAACGTCTTGCTCGACCGCCTGCAGGTCCGGGAGCGCCCCGATGAAGACGCGCAGCAGTCCGGCCAGGTTCGCCGCGCCGCTCACCGTGCCGAGTGAGCCGCCGCGCCATACGACATCGGGCGTGACGTAGTCGAGTGCGCGATCAGGCTGGTGCTCGTTGAAGACGCGCGCGAGGTATTCTCGGGCGATCCGGACCTTATCCTCCGACCCACTCTTGTTCATGCTCATGCGGCTCCCTCCGTCGAATCGGGCCCTCGATCTGGGGGGAGAGCTCTGCTGCTCGCCCCCGTACACCGCTGCACCCTTATCGTCGCGATAGAGTGCGACGCAACGTCTCCCTGAGGGGCTCGCGTACTTCTTGCGTGATTCTTGATAGGCGTGTCGCGATGTTATCTGGACCTGCCACGGGAAGCTGGCGGCTTGACAGCGCGCAACATCACGTCAGAGATCTTCCGTCATGCAGAGGCGTGCCCTGTCGGGCTCTCGACTCGTGGATGTTCTGCCGGCTTCGCCGAAGGTGTCGGCCGAGTGGAATTCGTTCAGCCTGTTTGTCGTCGACGCCACGCCACTTCATGCCTCGATAGCTTTTGGTGACCTCGCACTGGGGCTATACACCGCCGGTCGCCATCGAATTCGCAGAAGGATGGGCAGGCGCGTGGTGGAAGGGTGGAGCGATCCCGGCACGCTCAACATGACTCCCCCCAATGTCGATGGCTCGTGGGAGGCCGATGGGTCTTCCCACGCCATCGTCTTGACCATTCCCCACGCATACCTGTCGCGCGTGATCTCGGAGCATTGGGACGCGGATCCGCGAGGTGTCGAGATAGTGCCCCAGTTTCTCGCGCGGGATCGCCTGATCGAATCGATCATGACCCGCCTCGCGCTCAGGGCTCACCAGGGCTCCCACTCCGACTCTCTATATGTCGCCAGTGCGTGTGAGTTCTTGGTTCACCACGTCATCGATGGTTACTCGTCGTTATCGAAATCGGTGCCTCGCTATTCAGGCGGGTTGGGACGTCGCCTCAACGCCGTCGTCGACTATATAGAGGCGAACCTCGCCGGGCCGATTTCGCTGCGCGAACTGGCCGGGCTCGCCGGCGTCAGCGGGCGCCATTTTGAGCGCGCCTTCCGACAGAGCTTGGAGCTGCCTCCCCACGCCTATGTGTTACGGAGACGCGTGTCTGCCGCAAGAGGTCTGCTCATCGGGCAGGCCGCGCTCACGATGGAGCAGATCGCCAGGCGCGTCGGTTTCAGCAGCGCCAGCCATCTCGCCTCCGCATTCCGTCGTCACGAAGGATACTCACCCACCCGATTTCGACGGATACACTCGCAGTCGTAGCAGGCGTGCGTTCGTCGTCGCGCGCCTTGCGGTCAGCCGATGATCATGTCCTCGCGCGCGGTCGGGTTGCCGCCGCCGGCGGTGAAGCGGCGGACGTTCCAGGCGTCGAACAGGGCGTGCGGCGGCTGGCCGCGCAGAGCCTGGGCGTAATAGCGCGACACCACCGGCGCCATCATGAAGCCGTGGCCCGAGAACCCACAGCAGACGAAGAATCCCGGCACGTCGGGCAGCTCGCCGATGATGGGACTGCCGTCGGGGCTCAGGTCGTACGGGCCCGCCCACTGCCGCACCACCTTCACCTCGCCGAGGCGCGGAATCACGTCGATCATTCCGCGCGCCACCTTCTCCAGGAAGGACAGCCGCGAACCCATCCGCACGGTGGTGTCGTGCGGATCGGGCAGCGATACCCCGGCCACCACCTCTCCGCGCAGCGATTGCGAAAAATAAAGGCCGGTTTCCAGCACGGACACCATCGGTTTCAAGAAAGGCTTCAAGGGTTCGGTGGACAGGATCTCGTGCCGGGCCGGCCAGTCGGGCAGGGCGCCGCCGGCCAGCGCGGCCACCTGCGGCGACCAGGCGCCCGCCGCGCACACCACCCGGCCGGCGGTCAGCGTTCCGCGCGGCGTGGTCAGCACGAAATCGTCGCCGCGCCGATCGATCGCGCTGACCGGCGTCTCGGTGAAGATGGCTACCCCGCGCCGGGCGGCGGCGCGCGCGTATCCCCACAAAAACGGCCAGGGAAAGACGATGGCGTCGGTCGGGTTGTAGCAAGCGCCGACGTACGGGGCGGCGTCTATCTCGGGGACGATCGCCTGCGCCTCGTCGGCGGAGATCTGGCGGGTGGGGACGTCACAGCGGTTCTGCAGGGCCACGTTGCGCGCCAGGCGATCCAGCGCCGTCTTCGTGCGCGCCAAAAACAGATAGCCGCCCTGCCGCATCCAGATGTTGATCCCCATCTGCTGGGCGAAGGCGGCGCAGATGGCCATCGATTCCTGCATCAGGCGAATGTTCAGCTCGGTCGACCATTGCTGGCGCAGGCCGCCGCCGTTGCGGCCAGAGGCGCCCCAGGCCAGCGTGTGCGCGTCCAGGACGACCATCCCGCGCTGGCCCAGCTGGGCCAGGTTGTGGGCGATCCCCAGGCCCATGATACCGGCGCCGACGATGGCGATCTCGGCGCGCGCCGGCAGCGGGCCGGTGGCGCGCGCGGGCGCCTGCTCAGCGCGCATGCGTGAAACCGTCGCCGCCTTCGTCTTGTTGATCGCCGGCGTCCGCATCGTCGGCGGCCGGGACGGCGCCGGCGGCGAAGATCTTCAGTGGCGTCGGCAAAAGCGGCGGCCGGGTGGTGAATGGTTGCATCGCGGCCGGCGGCTTGCCGGTGGCGGCGGCGATGGCCAGGGCCACCGCGCGCAGACATTCCTTGCCCTGGCACGGGCCGGTGCCGAAGCCGGTATAGCGCTTGACCTCTTCGAGCTCGCCGAAACCGGAGGCCACCGCGTGCTGGACGTCGTCCAGCGTGACGTCCTCGCAGCGACAGAGGATGACTTTCTTCGCCACGCCAACCTCTCCGCTTCGCCGTCGCCGTCGTGCTCGCCGCGCTAGTTCGTCTTGGCCGGCTCGCTGCCGGCCGGCGCCTTCGACTTTATTGCCGTGGTCTTGGTCTTGGCCTTGGTATTGGCCTTGGCCTTGACCTTGGTGTTCGTCTTCGTCGGCTTGCTCGCCGCATCGGCCGGTGCCGCCGCCGTCGGCTGGGGCGGCTCGAATTGCTTGTCATCCATCGGCTCGTCGTAGACCACCGATTGCACCTTGGCAGTAAAGGTGATCGGACCGGCCTGGGTCTCCAGCGCGAACGGCATCTTCAGGCCGCCGACGTTGCGCCAGTCACTGACCGTCGACGAGAACGGCGTGTCGCCTTGAGGCGTGGGCCGCACGCCGGCCTCCGAGACCTGCAAATGCGTGATCGGATCGTAGCAGCGCGTGGACGGCGGCGCGATCTTCGGCGTCACCACCACACACTCCAGCATCTTTCCGTCGGGGCCCGGCTGGTTCTTGGCTTCCACCCTGGCGAAAAGCTCGTTCACCCGCAGCTCCGGGTTCCAGACCGATTCGATGCGGGACTGCTCGGCCTCGGCGCCTTCCAGCACGCGCAGGCCGTTGATCGGATCTTGTGACCAGTAGATCTTGCCGTTGCTGCCCTCGCGGATGATCCCCACGCCGGGGATGTCCGTGACCGTCACCGACTTGTCGTCGGCGGTGGCAAAGCGTTGCGCGGTGCCGGTGATCCCCACGCCTTGAAAGCTCATGCTCATGCTCATGCGCAGGGTCCTGTGCGCGCTCCAGGCGTCGGGCGAGCCCATCGCCTGGATGGCGTCTCCCAGAATCGCCGACGGCGACCGCTGAGGCAGCGGCGGCGCGGCGTCGGGTGCGGCTGGTGACGAAGGCCCGGGTCTCGTCGCCGATCCGGGATCGGGCACGCCCGCTGCCGCCGCCGCGCCAGCCGCCGCCGGAGGCGGTGGACTTGAGGCGCACGCCGCCCCTGTCATCGCCAGTAACACCATCACCGCCGACAAACGTCGCGTTTTCATTTGGCCCGCGATGCTCTGATGGTCAGCAGCGCGGCGTCAAGCACCGGATCGCGCGCCGTGCGCAGACCGGCGCGCGTCTCGACCACGCGGCGATCCGGCTGCACCCCACGGCCCTCCAGCAGGACGCCCTTCGGCGTCTTAAAGTCCGCCACCACGTATTGCATGATCGCCCCGCCCGGCAGCGCCACCACCATCGACGGCAGCACCGCGCCCAGCGAGGTGTCGCCGACCACCGTGGCGCGCTTCGCCTCCTGCAGTCCGGCGGCCAGCATCTCGGCCGCGGACGCCGTTCCCTCGTCGGTGAGGATGACCAGCGGTCCGGTGAACGGCGTGTCGCCAAGCTCGGGCCGGGCCACCAGCGTGTTGGTGAAGTCGCGGAACTGCAGCGTGCCCAGCGTGACCGGATGGTCGACGAACTGCGCCGCCACAGGGATGGCCATCGCTCCTTGCCCGCCGGGGTTGCCGCGCAGATCCAGAATCAGCGCCCGGGTGTGGCGAGCGCGAAATCCAGCCATCGCGCGCTTGATGTCGTCCAGCACTGGCTGCAAGAGAAAGATGTTGAACGACAGCACGCCGACGTCGTGGATCTGTTCGATCTTCACCTCGGGATAAAGCGGCGGCAGATGGCCCAGCGTCACGGCGTTGGTCTTCGGTTCGTCCCGGGTCAGCATCACCTCGCCCGGGCGATCGTCGTTGTCGAGATAGCGCAGGGTCACGCGCGAGCCGACCTGACCCACCAGACGCTGCTGCGCCAGCCGCCGCACGGCAAAGCGTTCCTCGACCGGGCGCAGCGGCCGCTTCGAATCCGACGAGGCGCGGATCTCCTTGCCGCCGATCTGCGTGACGATGAACCCCGGCTGCAGTCCCTGACGATCTGCCGATGAGCCCGGCTTGACCGCAGTGATGGTCGGTCGATTCTCGATCACCCGCACGGTCAGCCCGGGATCGCCGATGCCCGCCGCCGCCTTCACCGCCGGCTGTTTCGCCGCCGATTCGTCCGTCGACGGCGCCAGGTCTTCATTGTCATCGTCGTCGGCGCCCGGGCCGGTGACCATCATGTGCGATTGGCCCAGCTCGCCGATCATCTGATTCAGCGTGCGGTAGAACGCCGATTCGCTGGGCGCCGCCAGGGCCAGCGGTTCGTACCTGGCGCGGGCGGCGTTCCAGTTCACGCCGCCCAGGTTCTTGTCATAGTGCTTGTCGCGCACCAGCGTCCAGGCGGCGTCAAAGATGGCGCGGCGGTTGGCGGTGCGGGCGTCGTCGGCCTTCTCGCGCGTCACCGCGGGCGTGCCGGCGGGGAAGGGCGGCGGCTCCAGCTTGGTGGGCGGCCCGGCGGGCGGCGGGACGGACGCCGGTGGCGGTTCGATGGTGGTGGGCTCTGGCAGCGGCTCGGTGGCGCAAGAGAGCGCCAGCGCCGCCAGCGCCGCCAGCGCCGCCGTCGACGCCAGCGCGCGAAGAGGACCCTGCTGATAGATCCGAACCGACGAGGTGATCATGGTGGCTCGCCTATAGACTGCCCGGCTTGCGCGCCGCCGTCGAGATCCGGGTGCGGGCGTCGTTCAGTCGCTGTTGATGAGGACGATCCACTCGGCGTTGGAAAAATTATTCGGGCTGGTGCTGACGATGCCGACTGAACGGGCATAGGCAAGGACGACCGCATCGATGACCCGGCCGCTGCGCCACATCGCCGCTGGCAGTGCGGTGCCGGCCACGGCATCGATGGCGGCGGCGATGCCGGTCGCAGTGACGTCGGCCCCGACGGCCCAGGCGCGCGCCGAAGGAATGCCCTCCGCGCGAAGGCAGTTCGATCCCAGGTCGGCGGCCGGTTTCCAGGTCGCCGGATATTTAATGTCGCCCTTGCCAGCGAAGACGACGCCGCCGCCGAAGACGGTCAGTCCGTTGCGCGCGCTGACCGCCGCGGCGCCGCCGGGGTCGCCGTGCGATTCGAGAAAGACGTATTCGTCGGCCGGGTCGGGCGGGTTCAGCGCGGGCGCGGTGTCGGCGCTGGCGCCGTAGCCGCTGTCGGTGTTGGCGGTGGCGCGTGCTTGTGCTTCGGTGACGGTGGCCTTCGGGCCGCAGATCAGTTGATAGCCGAGGATGGCGAACGACTGGTAATCCACGCGCACCACCGCCGTGCACTCGGCGCTGGGGATGGCGTGCAGAGCCAGAGCCAGGGCGGCGCTTTCGGTACCGCAGTTGCGCAGCACATCGGTGGCGCCCGCGCTGTCGTCGGGTGTGTCGTCAGCTGTATCGGTGGACGGAGACTCCGTCGCCGCGTCGACGCCCGGGCCGTCCATTCCTGAACTGCCGCCGCAAGCGCCGAGCAGGGTGACCAGGCAGGCGACTGACAAGCACGCGCCTTTCATGACGCTGATTCTAGCTGCTTGACGACGGAGCGGCCGGCTTGTTCGCCGCTGGCCAGCGCCGCGTCGGGGCCGCCGTACCCGGTGACGTCGCCGCAGGCAAAAACATCCGCCGCCGCCACGAACCGATCGTCGACGATCACCGCGAAGCCACCGCGCGCCGGATCGAGGGTCACCGTCGCGCCGTGCTGGCGGGGCAGCTCCGACGCCGGGGCCGGCAGCACGCCGACCGCCACCACGTCACCGCGCACAGTGCGCGCAGCCGCCGTGGCGGCCGGGTCCGCGCCGATCGCCGCCACATCGACGCCGCGCACGGCCTGCACACCGCGCGCGCCCAGCACGCGCTCGCGCGCCAGATCGACGATCCCGACGTCAAGCCCCGCCGCTGTCAGGCCCGCCGCCAGGCGAAACGCGTGCGGTGTCGCCGCCAGGACGACGATGCGGCCGCCGGCCCGCGCCGGGCGCACGCCGTGGTGAAAGGCCAGCCGCCCGCACCCGCGGGCCGAGATGATCCCCGGCCGATCGTTGTCGACGAACGGTAGATTCTGATCGTACGCGCCGGTGGCGTACACGAATCGCCGCGCCGACACGCGCAGCAGATGATCCGGGGCGGCCACCGCCAGCACGCCTGGTTTTCCGTCGGGGCCGATATCCTCGGGATAAAACGCGATCGCCGTCGCTTGCCCCAGCAGCCGCGCTCCTGCCGCTTGCGCCGCGCCAGCCAGGGCGGCGGCGCGTATCGATCCCCCCGGCTCGGCCAGCAGCGAGCCACCGGGTACCGCCTGCTCGTCGATCACCAGCACCCGCGGCCGCGCCGGCGCCGCCGCCATCACCTGCGCGGCGGTCAATCCCGCTGGGCCGGCGCCCACGACGCAGACGTCGACGGTGATCGCCTCGGGGTTCGCCGCCGGCGCCGCGTTGGCCGCCCCGGCGATCGTATCAGGGTCAGGCAGCGTTCCCGAGCCGCCCATCTGGCGCACCAGTTTCAAAAACAGCCGATTGCCGAGGCGCGTGCCGGTCATCAGCGTGTGGTGATCCATGCCGCCCGGGAACAGCCAGTCGGCCGCCGTCAGCAGATCGACGTCGGCGGTGGGAAAGGCATTCTGCCGTTCACAGCGCAGCCCCGGCGCCACCGGTGTCATGCAGGCGCGCAGGTTCGGCCGCCCGTCGATGCGCAGGTAACAGGACGCGCAGTGGCCGTCGAAGCAGAACCCGCCGCGCGGCCGGTGGTACTTGGACGATCGCCCCAGCGTGCGGATGTCGCCGGCCAGCAAGGCCACCGCCACCGATTCGCCGACGAAGGCGCGGATGGCCTGTCCTTCAAAGTCGATGGTCAGCGGCGCGCCACGCGGCTGGCCAGGGGGCAACGCGCGGGCGTCGTCGCTGTCCTCGGCGCCGCCGCCGCCTTCGTCGTTGATGTCCAAAGACGCGGGCCGCGCGCCGATGGTTTAGAGCCGCACCCGGATCTCGTAGCGGCGGTTCTTGGCTTTCTTGGCCGGCGTGTTGTCGGGCGTGACCAGCGGCTTTTCCGAGCCCATCCCGACGGCGATGATCTCGCCGGCGGCGATCCCGCGCGCCATCAACTCTTTGACGATCACCTGGGCGCGTTTCTCCGAAAGCTGCTTGTTGTGCTCGGCCGAGCCGCTGGTGTCGGTGTGGCCGGAGACCTCGAACTTGTAGTTGCGCAGGCCGGCCGCGTCCAGTTGCTTCTTGGCGTCGACCAGCGCGGAGGTCAGCTTTTTCAACTTGGCGTCACAGCCCGGCACCAGCTCATCGGTGTCGGTCTTGAAGCTGCACTGGTTCTTGCGCCCGTCGGCCAACAGCTTGGCGTTCACTTTCTGTTCGACCTTGCCGGCGGCGGCGTTCTCGACGCTGCCCGCGGCTTTTTTCGCCAGCCCGTTAAGATCGATGGCTCGCGCCGATCCGGACGCTGCCGCCATCCAGGCGGCGAATACCACCGTCACCACGGTCCTTGTCATCATTCGCATGGCGACACCTTACCGGTGGGCGCCGCTGGCCGCAAAGGCTAGCTCCAGCAGTTGGTCGGTCGCGCGTCGCCGTGCTATCGAGAGGCGTGCTTTTTTTCCGACGGCGACTGGAAGCGCGCGTGGCGATCGGGTTTTTTGTCGGCGTTCTTTCGGCATCAACCGCCGCCCGCGCCGCTGACGCGCCAGCCGCGGCGCCGGCGCCCCAGATCACCTTCAACGAAGCGATCGATCGCGCCCTTCGCCACAACCCGACGGTGGCTGTGGCGCTGGCCGAGATCGCCCGCGCCAACGCGCTGGTCACGCAAGCGCGCTCGGGCTTCTTCCCGACGCTGGTCGGCAACGGCAGCTACACGCACTTGAACGGCAACCGCTTTGCCAGTGACCGCAAGACGGTCACTGCCGACCAGAACCAATGGGCCGGCAACCTGACGCTGACCCTGCCGCTGGTGTCGCCGGTGGCGTGGGGGCAGACCGGCGCCGCGCGCGACAACGTCCGCATCTCCGAAGCCAGCGCCGCCGACGTCCGGCGCGCGCTGGCCACCGCGGCGGCGCGCGCCTACCTGACCGTGGTGGCGCAGCACCGGGTGATCGTCGTGAACGAGACCGCGCGCGCCAGCGCCAAGGATCATTACACCTACGCCCACACCCGACTGCTCGGCGGTCTGGGCCACAGCATCGACGACCAGCGGGCGGCGCAGGATCTGGCCAGCGTCGAGGTCCAGGTGCAAGCGGCGTACGCCGGCCTGGTGCGCGCGCGCGAGGCGCTGGGCGTCTTGCTGGCCGCTGACACGCCGGTAGACTCCACCGACACCGTCGCGCTGGCCGCGCCGCCCGATCGCGAATCCGCCCTGCGGGAAGCCAACGTGCAGCGCACCGACATCAAGCTGCTGAATCAGCGATTGACCGCGGCGCAGGCGCAGGCGGACCGCGACTGGACGTACTACGCGCCGCTGCTGGCGGCGGTTGGGCAGCCGTTCATTCAAGAAGGATCGCCGCTGGTGCCGCGGGACGGCTGGCAGGCGCAGCTGGTGCTGACCCTGCCGCTTTACGACGGGGGCCTGCGCACGGGCATCGCCCACGAACGCGCGGCGCTGATCGACGAGGCGCACGCCGATCTGGAAGCGGGCCTGCGCCAGGCGCAATCGGACGTGCGCACCGCCTTCGATACCTTGCTGCTGGCCGACAAGGGGCTGGCTGCCGCGCGCGACGCCACCAACTTCGCGCAGAAATCGCTGGAGCTGGCCAACCTGGCTTATCAAGCGGGCGCCACCACCAATCTGGAAGTCATCGACGCTGCTCAGCGCGCCCGCGACGCCGACACCGCCGCCGCCCAGGCCGAGGACGTCTCGCGCAACGCCCGCCTGGACCTGCTGGTGGCCAGCGGCCGATTTCCTTGAGATGATCCGCGGGTGACCCGCAAGCCGCTTGCTCGCGTCCGCTCGCCCGCGCGCCGGCCGACGCGCGCGCTGCTGGATCGCCTGCTGGCCGCCCGCAACGAACATCCGGAGAATCTGGAAGCGATCGATCGCGAGATCCACGCCGCGTTCGCCGAGACGCGCGCCATTCTGGTTCTGGACATGTGCGGCTTTTCGCGGTTAACGATGCAGCACGGTATCACGCATTTTTTGGCCATGATTCACCGCCTGCACGGCCTGGTGCGGCCCCTCGTCCACGAGCACGGCGGGCGGGTGGTGAAGACCGAGGCCGACAACGTCTTCGCCACCTTCGACGACGCCCCGGAGGCGGTGGCGGCGGCGCGGGCCATCCAGTCGCGCCTGGATCAAGCCAACGTGTTTCTGCCGGAAGACTGGGACCTGCACGCCAGCCTGGGCATCGGGTACGGCCCGACGCTGCTGGTGGGGCAGACCGATCTGTTCGGCAACGAGGTCAACATCGCTTCCAAGCTGGGCGAAGACATCGCCGGCCGCGGCGAGACCTTCCTGACCGAAGCCGCGCGCGGCCGGCTACCCGTCGACCTGCCGGTCGAGCGGCGCGAGATTCAGGTCTCGGCGCTGGTCGTGAACGCGTTCAAGCTGCTGGCGTAAGCGGCGCATACGGACGCTCGCCGAAGTTCGTTCAGCGTCCGCGCCGAAAGCACCCCGTCGCGTGATCGTTCACGATGCCCACCGCCTGCATCCAGGCGTAGACGATGGTGGGGCCGACGAACTTGAAGCCGCGGCGTTTTAGTTCCTTCGACGCCAGTTCGGATAAGTCGGTGCGCGCGGGGAGGGTGTGGCCGTCTCCTTTTTTGGTTTTGCCGCCGGTGAACGCCCAGCAGAAGGCCGCGAAGTCTTCCCCGCGGTCGGCCATGTCGCAATAGATACGCGCCCCGGCGATGGTCGATTCGATTTTGGCGCGCGAGCGGATGATGCCCGGGTTGCCCAGCAGGCGTGCGATGTCGCGTTCACCGAAGCCGGCGACCTTCGCCGGCTCGAATCCAGCGAAGGCCTTGCGAAACGCGTCGCGCTTGCGCAGCACGGTGATCCAGGCCAGCCCCGCCTGGAAACCGTCCAGCATCAACTTCTCCCACAGCGCGCGCCCGTCTCGCTCTGGCGCGCCCCATTCCTGGTCGTGATAGGCGACCATCAACGGATCGTCGCCCGCCCAAACACAGCGCTGCGGCTTCATGGGGCGCTCACGTCGACGGAGACCGTAATCGTCGATGAAGGAATCACGATCGAAACGGCCATGTCGTCAGCGTACCGATTTTCACCGTGCAAAGAAATGAAGTCGATGGCCAGCGTCAGTTTGCGAAATCGCATTTTGTACATCGGTCTGGTTTGAGAAATCAACGGCGATCTGCCCTCCCGGGATTGCCTTGACCCGGCGGTCTGCCGCGCGGTACGAGGGGCGCCGCTCTTGGACAACAATTTCAGCGGAGGCTTGGGAAAATGAACCGATGGTTGCGATGCGGGATGGCGGCGGGCGTGTTGCTGATGGTGGGCTGTGGCAGCGAGGAGGCCGGGACTCCGGCGCCGACCGGGACCGAGTCCCAGGTCAGTCCGCTCGAAGCCAGCGGCATGGTGGAGTTCTTCGTGAAGATCGTCGGAACCAAGAGCGGCGCGTTCAAGGGTGAGTCGGTCAGCAAAGGATTCGAAGGGGCCATCCCGGCGATCCGGTACTTCTCCGAGCTGGACAAGCCCGCGTCGGGGGGACCCGTGGTGTGCACGGCCTTCCAGTTCACGAAGGCGGCGGGCATCTCCAGCCCCTTGCTGGCGAAAGCGATCGCCACCGGCGAAATCCTCAAGAGCGTTCACATGGATTTCGTCCGCGGCGGGGCCACCCCGTTCATCTGGCAGACGATCGACCTCACCGGTATGCGGGTCTCGAAGCTGGAACAGGCCGTGGCGCCGCCCGCGGATCTCGCCGCCTCGGCGATCCTCGAGGAGGTCACGCTTGCCCCGATCAGCACCGCGGTGGCCGGGGTCACCATCACCGCCATTCCCCAGCTCGCCACGGGAGCCGCGGGGCCGTCCATCCCGGCGATGTTCAACTGCGGAAACGGCGCCAGCGCGCCTTGAGCGGGCGTAGGCCGACGCTGCTGGAGATCAGGTCTCGGCGGTGGTCGTGAACGCGTTCAGGCTGCTGACGTAATCGGCGGCGCCGCCGGGCGCTCGCCGAAGATCGCCGTTCCCACCCGCACGATGGTGGCGCCCTCGGCGATGGCGATCGCGAAGTCGTGGCTCATCCCCATGGACAGCTCGCGCAGGTCGACGCGCGGGCGCCGGACGGCGGCCTGCTGATCGCGCAGCGCGCGCAGAGCGGCGAACAGCGGGCGGTTGTCTTCGGGCGCGGAGGAAAACGGCGGGATCAGCATCAGGCCGGCACAACGCACGTGCGACAAGGCCGCGAAATGATCCAGCAGCGCCGGCAGCGCGACGGCGGCGACGCCCCGTTTCTGTGTCTCGCCCGCCAGGTTCACTTGAATCAAGCAGGCGTCGTCGTGACGACGCCGTTCGATCTCGTCCAGCACCGCGACCGAATCGACGGCGTGGATCAGCACCACCTGGCCGGCCACGTACTTGACCTTGTTGGTCTGCAGCGGTCCGATGAAATGCCAGACCGGCGCGGGCGCTTGAATCGCCGTGGGCGCGGCGGCGAAGGCGGTTCTCTTGTCGCGCAGCTCCTGCGCATAGTTTTCGCCGAAATCGATCTGTCCGGCGTCCAGCGCGGCCGCGATGTCCGTTGTCGGCATCTTCTTGCTCACCGCCACCAGCCGCACTGATTCTGGCGCTCGCCCGGCGGCGTGCGCCGCCGCGGCGATGCGCTCCCGCACCGACGACAATCCAGCGGCGATCTCCTGGGCGCGGGTCATCGGGCGGCCCCGCCGAACGCCGTCGGCGGATAACCGGGCAGGGCGTCCAGCGCCAGCAGATCGGCGATCACCTCGGCCACCGGCAGCCCGATGACGTTGGTGTGCGAGCCGCGCAGGTCGGTGACGAAGGCGGCGGCGATCCCTTGCACGGCGTAGCCGCCCGCCTTGCCTTGCCATTCACCCGAGGCGACATAGGCATCCAGCTCCGCCGGTTGCAGCAGCCGGAACGAAACCGCCGTCGAGACCGCGCGCGCCGTCAGCCGATCGGGCGCGCGGCGAATCTGGTACGCCGTGGTCACCGTGTGCCGCCGCCCGCAAAGCCGCTGCAGCATGGCCCGCGCGTCGCCCGCGTCGCGCGGCTTGCCCAGGATTTCCTCGTCGACGATCACGATGGTGTCGGCCGCCAGCACCGCCGTCCGTTCGCGCTCGACTGGCGTCAGACGATTCCAGACCGCCTCGCACTTGCCGGCCGCCAGCCGGCTGACGTGGTCGGCCGGTTTTTCACCGGGCAGCGGCGTCTCGTCGATGTCCGCCGGCACCACCCGCAGCGCAAGGCCCATCCGCTCGAGCAGCTCGCGCCGCCGCGGCGACGCCGAGGCCAGCACAAGGTCGGTGGCGGGGTTCACTTCGGCGTTTGGCATTTGGCGCCGGTTCTACCCGAAATCGCGCCGCCCCGTGGAACGCGGATGCAGGCGCCCGCGATCGATTGGGAACCACGTCGAGGTGGTCCCGCAACAGCCGGGCGGTCTATCCGAGAATCAAAAACCATGTCCGGGGCCGATGCGCCCAACGTCCATTCATTGTCAAGCGCCGCCGGTGGTCCGCATCTGAGCCACGTCGGCCGTTCGTACGAGACGAATCACTCGACAAGAAGGAACCGCAGTGCGATGAACGCGCGGTGGGTGCCTTTACGGTAATGGGCAGGACCACGCCCCCGCCGTCCATGGAACGCTGCTTCGTTAATCTCTCGTTGAACAAAGTCAAACGAGAGATTAACCGAGCACTACCCTCATCTGAGTCGAAAGCTCCTACGATCGCGTGTCAACGAAGTCAAACGCCGGAAGTGTACTCAGGCTGTAGGCCGAGAGGGCCAGTTCGTCGATCTTCGCGAAGTCGCGCTCCTGAAAAGCTTTCGCTAACGCCTTTGCCAACTTGGGCGTGATGTTCTTCGGATCGGGCAGGCGGATGCGTCGCAGGTACTGTGCCTGGAATCGCAGGTACCCGCCGCGCATTTTCACGGCATACGACCACACGAAAAACAGGGCAACCTTCGAACTTAGCAGCGCGCCGAGGACGCGCATGTCCCATGATCCGGAAGTTACGAAGTAGAGGTTATGGTGAGGGTGAAACCGTCCCTCATCCAGGACGACCTCATTCGATCCGGCAATGTCCGGGATCAGAAGCTTGGGCACCGAGACGAGCTCCGGGTAGACGCGATCGATCGTGCGGTACCATCCCTGTTCATTCTTCTGGGCGACGTGCCGCGCCTTCACCGGCTCGCGGTACTTCTCGAAGTAGCGGGCGAGGCGTGGGTAGTCCTTTAGATCAATGACGCCACCACTCTCGCGGAACGTGTTGATTACGAATCGTTGACCGTCGGCGACCTTGCCCGCGGCGATGTCGTCGCGCATGACCAGCGGGACTAGGCGCTCGGGCTCAATATCCGCTTCCGGTCCTACGATGTAGACCTTGTCGTTCCCGGTTGCGACCCCGATGCGAACTCGCGTGTCGCCGCTCTCGATCGGGGCAAGGCGATCCTCCAACTCCCGGAGAATCGCGAGATGCTCCGGCGTGCTAAGTACCCAGGGCTCTTCGCCGCGGAACCATGCGTCGTACCTAGCAGTGGCAACGCCGGGCGCGGACTTGCGGCTACCATCCATAGCCGCGAGCACGGCCGCGCACTCCGCTGGCCCTGCGGTACTGAGGGTCGCGACGGTCACGTGCTCGCTCTTCCCGTGACCGATCGCGAAGATTGCTGGGTAGGCGATGACATCAGTCTCGAAAGGCGACGCCTGATGGAGGTCGATGTAGCAGCGAACGCGGAAGCGCCTGGTGATGAGCCCCCGCAGGGGCGCGCCATACTTGTTGAGCGTCCAGCGGTCTGCGCACACGAACGAGAGCACGCCATCCTTACCCAACAAGTTCAATCCGTGCTCCATGAACGCGACGTAGAGATCGGCGCGGTCGTAGATCGTGCAGAATCGACGCCGGTACTCCCCCTGAAGGATCGGCGCCAATTGCTCGATTCGCACATACGGCGGGTTTCCCACCACGGCGTCGTAGGTGGGGTTCTCAGCCGTCAGAAGAAAATCGCCCTTGCGGATCCATCTACTCGCTAGCTTGCTGGCAGCCCCGGACGCGACTCCATTCGCGGTTAGGATGGCAGCGACGGCGCGCCTCGAAATCGCCACATGTCCGGGATCGATGTCGTAGGCGCGGATCGCGTCGGCGAGCTCGGCGGGGGACCGTCGTCGCCGCTTGGCTGCCGCCATCAGGCGCTCGACCGCAGTAACCAAGAACGCGCCGTGCCCACACGCCGGTTCCAGCAGACGTAGCCTTGTTAGGTCGCGATTCGTCGTATATCCGGCGAGGTCGAGGATGAGGTCGACGACGTGCGGCTTGGTGAGGACAACGCCGTGGGTTTCCCCAGACGACCGCTCACCGAACTGGTAGGCGTCGCTCGGGAACACCACGGGAAGGTTCATCGAAAGCTGCGTCACTTGATTCCCGCCACGTAGGTTGCCACGTGGCCCGCGAGACCGATGAGGAACTTTCGCACGGAGAGATCCGTCGCGGGTTCGGTATAGTTTCCGCGACGCCCCTGGTCCTCCGTGGCCATCAGAAAGGCTGCACCGTCGTACATCTTTTCGAGGACCAGCTTGCGCAGTAGTAGCTCGTATCTCTTCGCGTAGGAGGCTCCTCGAAATTCGGAAAAGACAGGGAAGTGAGGTTCGGATACCGCGACCGGTCGTCTCGACTTCGGGCAGTCCTCCAGGAGCATCACCCACCCGAGCCAGGGTCGAGGGCGCTCCAAGCCGAATGCTCCCTCCCGGTAGGCTGTCCAAAGGTCCTTCGCGTTGCCAATGGCCTCCTCGGTGCGGTTGTTGAAATTGTTGCCGAAGGACGGGCCGCGTTGGGACTTGAACTCGAGGGCGGCGACTAGTGCACCGCCGTCGAGATGCGATCAAGCATCCGGCGGTGGGAGCGGATGATAGCCGTTGCTGGCTTGGTCCATTCGAACGGGGTTGGGTTGGAGTTCCAGGAGCGCATGTATGCGTGAAGGTGATCGCGCAAGGCGC